>NZ_KQ968485.1:0-66217 GCF_001578585.1 Sutterella sp. KLE1602 | reverse complement strand
GCCGCGTTCCACGGACTTCCGAGATGAACCTTTTAAAGGGGGTGCCTTATGGCCTCTAATGTTTTGCCGGAGTCTTGTTCCAATTGACAATAGTGGCAATCCTATCGCGGGCCGCTAAAGAAAATTCGGGTCCTTCCCAGTCAGAAAGGCGGCCGTTTTTGATTTCTTCCTTTACCGTGCATCCCGCCGCCACGTCCCGGCAATCCTCGAAAGACGCCCACGCCCACACCGCCGCCGCAAGCTCCGGGCTATAGCGCTCCCGGCTTTGATCGAACAATGCCCGAATATGTCCCACTGTGACGCCGTTGGCTATCTCGTAGTCATCGGGCAGGGTACCCCCTTTAGGGCCTTCGGAGAGATCGACGCCGGCCCCCTCAACGCAGGGAGCTACGGAAGGCGCTGCGGCCGGGGCCGTCTTTGGAGGCTCAACCTCCCGGCATTCATTCGGAAGCGAAGGCGCTGCCGTCACCGGGCAGACTGCCGGGTCCGGCTTGATATGCCCGTCGGTGCTTCCTGTTTTTGTCTGCCAAAAGTCCGGCATCGGAAGGCCCTCAGCCCTTAGAAAATCCTTGAAAGCCTCCACCGGGAATTCGAGTGATTCAATGCGTTCGTTATCCCCGTTAAGGCAATGCCGGCCCATGAATGAACCCATATAGAAGGCGTCAGAACGGTATGTCATCTTCTAGCTCCATATGTTCAGCCATCAAGGCAATCAACGGCTCAATGTAGTCGTTGCGAACGCTTTTCGGTATATCTGCCTTCGGATCAATCCCGCAATAGAGGCACGCGAATTCGTAAACCGTCATGCTCTTGCGTTTTGAACACAAGGCATATCGAGGGGTATTCCGGTCAATATCAATGGCACGGTTCCCCCGGTACTGAAACATATTCCCGCCTACGGCCTCCGGCTCATCACTGCCAGCAACCTCAACGCCGGGGCCTTCGGCCTTCGCAAAATATCGGCCGTCACCGTATCCCGTGCGCTCCGCCCAATACTTGAAGGCAATCAGCGGATAAACATCCTGATACTCGCCATTAACAAACCGATTTACCGGCAAGTACCCCTCTAGTGCCCTTCGGTCATCAACAGACCGCTCTAAGGCCTCATTAAGTCCAAGGATTTCGTTTTGAGTAGCTTTAGAGCATGTTTCAAATATGCCGCCATAGCCTTCTGCAGCCATCAGGCAAGCCGCATCAAACAAGGTCAGGAAGCCTTCTCGGACGCATGGTTGCCGTGACCACTCCCCGACCTTTGCAATCGTGCTCGGCCAGACATCCGGCCCGGATAGATCTAGCATCGTTCGCCCCTTCGCCCGCTTTCAATGTGTAGGAGAGTGACGCCGCCGCCAAGCGGGACGATTGTTTAGCGGCCTGCCGGATAGCTACTCCCGGCAGAGCGTCACTCATCCCTACAGCATAGCAAAGACATTCCGAGGGCGTTCCATGCAGATCAATTCGCACTACCCTCACGCGCGCGGATTGGGCACAAAAGTCGGGCACCCCACCGGTCAGACCACAATCGCACGACCTGAACACGGTCTCGAAGCGTAGGAGATGACGCCAACGAATAGCCTGCACCGACAACAGGCTCTACGTCATATAGGCGCCATCCTCAAACCGTTGCGGCTGTAGGCGTCCGATTGATTTGAAGCCCTGTTAGACGCCACCCCCTGCAATGCCTCATGAGAGGCCACACAAGGGCCGCCACGGGCCGCGTGCGGGTCTATCAAGCCTTCCGCTCATAGGACGCCAGCGAAGGCCGCCAGCGGGCCGCTATGCCCTTCCGCCGGCATAGCCTCACCCCGTAGGAGTGTGACGCCTTCGGCCCTGTAGACCTTAATATTTTTCAATAACCCGCCGCCGGCAAGGAACTCAATGAAAGCCAACATCAAAAAAACAAACACCCCGCAAGAATGATCTGCGGGGTGAATGGTTATTAACCTGCCGTCTTCTCAATATTTGAAGTGATGAGCTTCAACGGTATGGCATCAGATATCTTTATCTCGCTGTCCTGTTCTTTTTTCGGAGTTGCAGAAAAAACAGCCTTCATCAACAACGCCACAAGGACGGTAGGAACGACGGCAAGCAAAATCACCTCAATGAAATAACCTCGGTCCAACACTCTTACTAATCCCGGACACGGGAACCATAAATCCCTGACAAGGATAGAGATGAGACCTAAGTACATCAAGACAATAACAAACGCAACTCCATAGAAAATAAAGGGCCGGCGTTCATTATTCCGACGTAAGCGCTCAATCCTTAGTTTTTCTTTCTCCAACGTAGCTTGTTCTATCTGAACTTTCAGTAGCTTGGACTGCAACTCCGTTTCTTGGAGTTTGATCGCTATGTCTGCTAAAGCATCATCCGGAGAATTAATCTGCTCTTTGGCCTGAGCAATTTCTTTCCGAAGATCAACAGACTCTTCACCCATGGGCGTACCCTAATCTTTTCAGGCGAACATACATAGCAGCAGGAGAAACACGGAACATCTTCCGAAGTTGAACGGGATCCTTAATCCCTCGGATATCAATAACCGCCTTCATGGCCAAGGCCGGCATAAGCAAATCTGCCGCGAACTGATCGGCGAACATTTCCTTCTGCGGATCGTACTGCTGCACCCACTGGGGATTGCTCGTATCTCTAAACGAACTTCCATGCCCAAGGCAATAATGGCCTAATTCATGGGCAATAGTGAAACGTTGGCGCTCTTGGCACTCCGTAGCATTCACACAAATTTCTTTGGTCTCAACGTCCAAGTAACCAGACTTCAAACCTAAATCATATGAATACTTCACCGTCAATCCTAAACGCTCTGCGAAATACGCTGGATCAACAGGCAATCGGCAATCCCAAAACTCCTCTAAGAGGGCCTGTGCTGTCGTATACGCCATAACACCCCTCCTTCTTAAGTATGGTTAGCGCAAACAGGAAGCAAGTAACCTTGACTCCGGATTTATAAGATAGCCCGCCGGAACAACCACTGTCAAGCGTTAAACCGCTACAAAGCGTACTCCTACGTTCTTATCCGTTCTTGCCCGTTCACTCTATTACGCCCCATTGCGGGAGCATGACGCCGGCTACAGGCAGCCGTTTGAGTTAGCCTCTCTCATCGTTGCGTAAACGGCAGCCATGCCCTCGCCGGGGGTGTTTGCCTCTACTCGAATCTCGCTCGACTCTCTCCAGCCGGCGCGGGACTTGAGATAGAAAATCATGGCCGTAGTATTGCCTTCGTTGATTTGATCCATCAGCTTAGAGGCCACGGCCCCAATACCTAGCGCCTCTCCACGCTTCACGGCCTCAGAGAATTCCTCATCATCACGCAACCGGTTATAGACCGTTGAAGCGGACGCCCCAAGCGCTGCGGCAATCTGCTCCCTAGTCAACCCCAGAGAGGCCAGCCGTTCAACCTCAGCCAGATCGAACGCCTTTCGCGGCTTTGTTCTCATCGTCATCCTCCTTTTAAGCCCTTCAATATCTTCAAATTCTCTCACCTTTCAACGCCGGGCCAATGCCAGCCGGGACGCCGGCCGCCCCCCGTTTTTCAGGCAGAGCCCTCAACATTTTTCAACATTCACCTACAGCCCGTCGGAGCTCCGGCCGCCCTGATAATCAGGCAGCACCCTTAACATTTTTTAGCATTCCATCAAGCCGGAAGGACCACGGCACCGGCCAATCACTCAAGCCAGCCGGCCGGCGTCACCCTTTTTTATGGCCTGCTCATATTGCTCATTTTCTCTGCCCAGCCGTCTGCACTGAATGCCCTTCCGGTGCGGCCTCCCGTGCATTCTGAGCACGCCTCAAGGCATCAACGGCCGATTGCTCATCCGCCGCATAGCACCGCAACCACGCCGCAAGCGAAGGCCCTTTCTCAGGCTCCCGGCGTCGTCCCTTCTGCCTTCGGCTCCCGGTGCCTCTCTCTCGCTTTTCCATGCTCACCCCTTCACGCAATCCGGCCACATGAGCGAGTAAGACCAGCCGGGAGGCGTGCTCATGGGCAATAGGTTAAGACTTCCTAGGTATAGATATAGATATGTATTGGTTATTCTCTCTCTTATTATTTATTACTTCTCCAACCATCCTAAACCACTCCTAAACCGCACCTAAACCGAACCCGCTCCCCGTCTTTCCCTGTCCCACAGTGTCACCAACCGAAAAGGCCAAAATAAACCGTCTTTTCGCGCACTTCCGGCCTCGGCTCAAACCACCGGCAACAAAAAGCCCCACGCCGAAGCGCAGGGCCATACCGTAGGAGCTAGCCGGGAGCGCGTCCCCGCTCAATCCTCAACCATTCTCGCATTCGGAGAAACAAAACTTCCCCCACGCATCTAGCACCTTCCTTTTGTGAGGCAAATCCTCTGACCTGTCGTAGGCGCTTTTCAGCCGGGGATCAACGTCATGATGCAAGATCAACGCCACGGCGCGCTCATCCTGTCGCATACCATGCGCCCACGTCTCGAATGTGGCCCGGCTTATGGCGTGCTGCACAGCAATGACGGGCTTCCCTTTGTCCTTTGTTTGCTTGCGATCAATCCACCCCTCTCGGCCTTCCGCTACCTCTTTGGAGTGAAGCCGTTGGATCAAAACGTTCATCGTCATGTTGCTCAATGGTGCCCCATTGTTGCGATAGGAGCCGAACACATAGGGAGAATCCAAACAAAGAGAAAATTCCCTTTGGTGCTGGATGATCCTTTGCGCCTCGGCACTGAGCGGGATTAGGTGTTGACCGTTCGCCGTCACCTTCATGTCGATTGCGTCAATGCTCCACAACTGCCCGTCCTCCGAGATTTGATCCCAGCGCATAGAACGGACATTATTGGAGCGCGTGCAGGTCAAGATAGCAAACGCGGTACACAAAGCCGACGTACTCCCCAGCGCCATGAGCGCCTTGATTAGCTGCGGGAGTTGGTCGGGATCAAGCGCCGGAAAATGCTCCTCCTGTTTTCGTTTGTTCTCAGCAGGGAGCAGCGGTGTAAGCCATTGGCTATCCGCCGGATTGATCCCGCGCGGGCGGCATTTCTTCACGGTCATTGCCCAATGAAAAAGGCCGCGAAGGTGCGAACAGACTGTTTCACACGTAGCACGTTTGGAGCACCATATCGGCTCAATTGCCTTCACTACATCCTCAGGTTCACACGAGGCCACCGGCACGCCCAGCAGTAAGGCGGCACTTTGCCTGATGCGCCTTCCTTCCTTATGAGCAACGGCCTCGGCTTTCTCATGGATACCCTTGCCCCATGTGCCGTGTTCTACTTTGTAGGCAAGCCATTCATCTAGCACGTCCCCGACTGTTAACGCCTGAAGGCGCGCAACCTCCTCCGCTTTCTTCTCAGCCTTTACCTTCGCCCTCGCTTCCTTCACAGGATTGACCCCGGCGAGCAAACTAGCTTTAAACTCCGCCGCCTTCGCCCGCGCCGCGTGCAACCCCATCTCCGGATAGGTGCCAACAGTCACCTTTGTTTCCTTGCCTTTGCACTCAGTGCGAAGAATCCACGCGCACCCGGAGCCCGCAGCACTCGCCCACACTCTCAGAGCGAGGCCCGGGACGCCGCCGACAGCATGCACGCCGGGCATCTTGGAAATCTTCTCAACCTCTTTGACGCCCAGCGCCTTTACCACTCGTGCCATTGCTCAACCTCTTGAAGAATCCGTACCAAGTTTCGGGAGTAGTCGCGTTTGGTACGGTGCTTTGTCCGGCAAACGTGTTTGGTACGATGTTTGGTACGGTAAAGCATCGGTCTTTACAGGTCAAGCGCGAACGCGGGCGAACGAGTAAACAGAGAGACAAGCTCGAAAGTCCCTGTGGCAAAAGAAAAACCCGCACCGTGGCGAACGGTACGGGTCTAGTGTTTGGTGCCCCTTATCTGACTCGAACAGATGACCTACCGCTTACAAGGCGGTTGCTCTACCAACTGAGCTAAAGAGGCTTGAAAAGCATTTGATTATAGCATTTCCTGCTTTCCGAGCATCACTTTACGCGCATCGGGCGGCGAACGCCGGGGGCGGGCTGTGCAGGCGCCTCCTCGGGCTCCTCGACGGGCGTCTCCGTCACTTCGAAATGAAGGGCGAACTGCTGGCACTCGAGAGGCGTCACGGCGATGATGCGGTTGAGCGGCACAAGCACGTCGAAGATCTCGTTGTTCTCACCGAAGCGGGCCTGAAAGGTGAGCTCGGTGTCCGAAATGGCAAGCCTGTTCACGGCCTCGTCCGTGAGGTCGAAGATGATGCGGCCGTCGCGCACGTATTCCTGCGGTACGCGGCAGGCATGATCCACCGCCACCATGACGTAGGGCGTCGTACCCGTATCGCGGCAGTAGTCGAGAACCGCATTGATCAGATACGGCTTCATCGGCCTCGGTTCCGTCGTCTGAGTGGTCATTTGAAGGATGCCTCCAAAAAGAAGTGCGAGATCAAAGCAAAACGGCCGGCGGCACTAGGGGCCGGCGGCCGTTCCCCTGAGAATCGGGGCGCGCCGGGAGCCTTTGCCTCCCGGCACTGCCTCAGCCGATCAGCGGCGCATCACGCGCTCGGACGGCGTCATCGAGTCGATGAAGGCAGGGCGCGAGAAGAGGCGTTCGCCGTAGGTCATCAGCGGCGCGGCGCTGCGCGGCAGCTCGATGCCGTAGTGGGACAGGCGCCAGAGCACCGGAGCGAGCATGATGTCGAGCAACGAGAACTCTTCGCCAAGCAGGTACATGCCGTTCGTCAGACGGCTGCCGATGACGGAAAGCTGGTCGTGCAGCTTGTGGCGGGCATTGTCGTGCATCTCTTCGCTCAGAGTACGGTTCTCAAGAATGCGGACCTGGGAGAATATCTCGCGGTTGAGAATGTAGAGGAAGAGACGGGCGCGGGCGCGGTGCATCGGATCAGGCGGCATCAGCTGCGGATGCGGGAAGCGGTCGTCGATGTACATGTTGATCACTTCGGCCTGGTAAAGCGTCAGCTCACGTTCGCGAAGGATCGGCACTTCACCGTAAGGATTGAGGGAACTGACATCGATCGGCTGGAACATGTCAATATCCTGAATCTCGAACTCGCAGCCCTTTTCGAAAAGCACGAAGCGGCAGCTGTGAGAGAACGGGCAGGTCATGCCCGAGTAAAGCACCATCATAAGATCTTATCCTTTGAACACACTGTCGATGCGCTCTTCGAGAATCGAAGAGCACTGGATTTTTCATTTTAGCGGAAGCGCCCACTCTTTTCTACTTGTATTGATTTTGCATCTTTATATTCGACTGTCACCCTAGTCATTAGGAGAAATGTAACCGGATTTCAAGCAGGAAGGTCAGACCGGATTTTCGTCATCAAACCAGAAAATCTCGAGTTCGGGCCACAGGTTCTTGATATGCCTGCCGAGGGCGCGGATGCCGAGCGTTTCGGTCGCGTGATGGCCGCAGGCGAGGTAGAGGATGCCGTTCTCCCTTGCCTCGTAGGTCGTGCGCTCGGAGATCTCGCCCGAGATGTAGACGTCGCAGCCGAGAGAGGCGGCCTCGACGAGCTCGTCCTGCGCTGCTCCCGAACACCAGCCCACGCGGCGGACCTCGGCGCCGGCCTCGCCCACGCGCACGCGAATGCCCCCGAACGCTGCGGCGACGCGCTCGACGAAAGCCTCGACGGGCACGGAACCGTCCTTCGGGCGGCCCACGCAAAGAAGTTCGAGGCTCCCCGCCCTCTGCTCGATCTCGAGTCCGAGCACCCTCGCGATCTCGGCGTTGTTGCCGACCTCCTCATGCGCATCAAGAGGCAGGTGATAGGCGATGAGATTGATGTCGTTCTTCAGGAGCGCCTTGAGGCGGCGCTGCTTCATGCCGACCACTTCGGAGCGCTCGCCCTTCCAGAACCAACCATGGTGCACGAGAATGCAGTCCGCCCCCATGCTGCAGGCATGGTCGATGAGCGCCTGGCTTGCGCTGACGCCAAGCACGATGCGATGAATTTCGGGCTTTCCCTCGACCTGAAGGCCGTTCGGAGCGTAGTCTTTGAATGACGCCGCGTTAAGATAAGCGTTCAAATGTTCAATCAGGGCTTGAGTCTGCATAATGATCTACTCCCATTTGCTGTTCCTGAGCCTTCCGCTCGGAGGTTCCGTTCGATGATCCGCAAGCTGTGGCTCATTTTTGCACAAGCCGTCACCGTGTCGGCGGGCATTGCGGTCGGTCTGATCACCGTCACGGACTGGCGTCCGTTCGCGCCTGCACAGGAGGCCGTGCACATTCCCGACTTCAGCAGCGCCGTCGAACGTGCGGCTCCCGCCGTCGTCACTATTTTTGCACGGCATGCCACCCCGGGAAAGCGTGCCGAGCAGATCGGCACCAACTGGAACAGCCTTCCTGAAGAGGACTTCAACACGCTCGGCAGCGGCGTCCTCGTCTCGTCCGACGGCTTCGTGCTCACGAACTACCACGTCGTCGCTTCGATCCAGGGACTCTATGTCGGCCTGCCCGACAGCGGACAGGCTGAAGCCGTGCTGGTAGGCAGCGACCCCGAAACCGACCTTGCCCTCATCAAGATTTCCGGCGAGAGCGGCCTGCCCTTCATCGGTCTCGGCGACACCTCGAAGCTCAAGGTCGGCCAGTCCGTGCTTGCCATCGGGAACCCCTTCGACGTCGGCCAGACGGTCACCTCGGGCATCATTTCGGCCCTTGGGCGCCACGGGCTCGGCCTCAACAGCTATGAGGACTTCATCCAGACGGACGCCGCCATCAACCAGGGCAATTCGGGCGGCGCGCTCGTCAACACCGAGGGCGAGCTCATCGGCATCAACACGGCCATCTTTTCGCCCGAGCAGTCGGACGGCTTCATCGGCATCGGTTTTGCGATTCCGAGCTCGATCATCAGCCGCGTGCTTCCGAGCCTCATGGAGGGCAAAACCGTTGAACGCGGCTATCTTGGCTTCGTGCCCCGCCAGCTCTCGCGTGAATTCGCCATGGACCTCGGTCTCACCGTCACCCGAGGCGTGATGGTGAGTCACGTGCTCGGCAAGAGCCCCGCAGGCAGGGCGGGCCTTCGTGCATTCGACATCGTAAAGAGCCTCAACGGCGAGGAGATCCTCGGCGTCAACCGCCTCCAGCAGCTCATCGCCCGCCTCAAGCCGGGCGAACCCGCCGAGCTGACGGTGGTGCGAGGCGCGCAGACCCTCACGCTGACCGTGACGCCAACCGCCCGTCCGAAGAACGCGCGCGAACGCGAAAAGGCAGGCCCCGCCGCGATCAACACGATCTGACGAATCCAAGGCCCAAAGAAAAAAGCGCATCCCTCTGGGAATGCGCTTTTTTTCATGCATGAGCCGGAAGCTTACTCCTCGTCCTCATCATCCTTGGGCATGCCGTCGATCTCGTCCTGCGACTTTCCGAAGAACTTCACGAGCCAGATGCCGGCCTGGAAGAGGATCACGAGCGGAAGAGCGAGAAGCAGCTGCGAGAGCACGTCGGGCGGCGTGAAGATGGCGGCGATCACGAAGGCGCCGACGATCACGAAGGGACGGGCCTTCACGAGCTTTTCGTAGCTGGCGAGCCCGACGTGATTGAGCACCATCACGACGATCGGCACTTCAAACGTGAGACCGAAGGCGACGAACATCGTCAGCACAAAGCTGAAGTAGGAGTCGATGTCAGGCGCGAAGTTCACGCTGTCGGGCGAGAAGCCTGCGATGAACTGGAACACCATGCGGAACACGATGAAGTAGCAGTAGGCCATGCCCACGGCGAACATCACGATCGAGGAGACCAGAATCGGAAGCGCGAGGCGCTTCTCGCGCCTGTAGAGCGCCGGCGCCACATACGCCCACAGCTGATAGAGCACGTACGGCAGCGCGATGAGGAACGCCACGAAGAGCGTCACCTTGAGCGGCACCATGAACGGCGCCACCACGCCCGTGGCCAGAAGCTTCACGCCCTGAGGCAGGGCGACCATGAGCGGCTGGCTCAGGAAGTCGAAGATCTGCTTCATGAAGGGCGAGAGGCAGGCGAAGATGACCAGAACAGCAATCGACGCCTTGACCGTGCGGTTGCGCAATTCGATCAGGTGGCTGACGAGCGGCTGCTCGTTCGCGGGATCGTCCGGCGCCTCAAGTAGTTTGTTGTTTTCAGCCATGATTGTTCTTTATCGGTAGATGCGCGGACGGTTCGTGCGCGCACGGGAAGCCAGACGACGGTTGCTGCCGCCCATCTGGGCTTCGCGAAGACCGAGTTCGCGGCGAAGCTTGGCGATTTCCTGCGCAAGCTCGTCAACCGACGGACCCGCATGATAGCGCTTCGTGAAGGTCTTGGGCTCCTCCCACTTGTACATGGGTTCGGCGGCCGGACCGTCCGAATTGTCGCCCCAGCCGTAGAAGTCCGAGATCTCGTCGTTGGACATCACGGTAGTCTGGCCGGACGCAGTCTCCTCAATTTCCTTGAGGTTGTCCTGGGTCTTTTCGGCGACGGCCTTGGCTTCGCCGGCGGCAGACTTGACGTCGCTTTCAATCTGGGCGGCCGACTTCTCGACCGTCGACTTGACGTCGTCGGCAAGAGCCTTGGCCTCGTCCTGAATGCGTTTAAGTTCGGAGAGCTCCGTTTCGCGGTCGATGTCCGACTTCACCTGGGCGACAAAGCGCTGGGCCTTTCCGACCCATTCGCCGGCTGTGCGTGCGACCACGGGGAGACGCTCTGGTCCGAGGACCACGAGGGCGATCACACCGATCACCAGCATCTCACTGAAACCAAAGTCAAACATGATTATTCCTGTCTTTCACTAAAGAGCCGCGGTCAGCCCCTGAGACTGCCGCGGCCGTTAGCTTAAGCGCCAGCACTGACAGACACGCCGTCAGTGCGGCAAGCCACATGGCCCGTCAGGGCCGTGCGGATCAAGAAGCGTTGGTCTTATCCTTGGCTTCGACGTCGACCGTGTTCTTGTCCTGGGCGATTTCCTTCTTCGCGTCGGACTTGTCGTCGTCGCCTTCCTTCATGCCTTCCTTGAAGCCCTTGATGGCGCCGCCAAGGTCCTTGCCCATGTTCTTGAGCTTACCGGTACCGAAAACCAGCACGACGATGACGAGAACGATCAGCCAGTGCCAAACAGAAAGGGAACCCATTTTTTACTCCTTATTTCGTCCAAGGCTGAGGACCGCCCAGAACATGAATGTGTAAGTGATCGACTTCCTGACCGCCGTCACGGCCAGTGTTGATGATGACGCGGAAACCGTTGACGGCACCTTCCTGCATGGCCAACTTTCGAGTCAACCCAAGCATTTTACCCAAAAGAGCGTTGTCCTCCGGCTCGGCGTGAGCCAGAGACTGAATGTGCTTCTTGGGAATGATCAGGAAGTGCACGGGAGCCTTCGGATGGATGTCCTTGAAGGCCAGTACTTCATCATCTTCATAAACTTTGGCTGCCGGAATTTCGCCACGGGCGATGCGGCAGAACAAGCAATCGTCAAGCTGCATGTAAACCTCTGGAAGAAGAGAGCCGTTCCCGGGCAAAAGACGGGATCGCGCTCATTTCGCACCCTGTCATAGCATTTTACTGGCCTGGGTTACACGTAGCTTACCATTGCCAGACAAAGCGCTTGAATTATGGAGGGAATTACCCATCCACGCCACCTACTTCGGTATAGGTTTCGACGCAAACGGGGGATTTCCCCGCATCTTTACAAATTCAAGTATTTCCACCCGGGAGGATGTCATTTTTCGTACATGTCCTCGGGCGCGCGCACGACAGGCTCGCACTCGCGCCAGCCGCCCGGCACGAGTTCGCGCCAGTAGCAGCTCGCATGTCCCGTATGGGACGCGACGCCGCCCTGCGGGTCCACGCGGTAGATGACGGACTGGCCATCCGTGGCGAGCTGCATGCCCACCACGACCTGATGGTTGCCGGACGACTCGCCCTTGCACCAGATCTGTCCTCTGGAGCGCGAGAAGTAGACGCCGCGACCGGTGGCGACGGTCGACTCGAGCGCCTCCCTGTTGGCCCAGCCGAGCATCAGAACGCGGCTGGTCTTCACGTCCTGAACGATGACGGGCACGAGGCCCTCTTCGTTGAAGTTAACTTCATCAATCCAGTTCATCTCAAACTCCTTATGAGTCAGGTCTTTATTTCAAGTTCAGACATCAATGCGGACAATGTCGGCGCCGAGCGCGCGGAGCTTCTCCTCCATGCGTTCATAGCCGCGGTCCAGATGGTAGATCCTGTCCACTGTACTCGAGCCCTGAGCCGCGAGCGCCGCAATGACGAGCGAGGCGGAGGCGCGCAGATCGGTCGCCATGATCGTCGTGCCCGTGAGCTGCGCAACGCCCTCAACGATGGCCGTATGGCCTTCGATCGTGATGTGGGCGCCCATGCGGCAGAGCTCCGGTACGTGCATGAAGCGGTTCTCGAAGATAGTCTCAGTGATGTTGGCGGTCCCTTCGGCAAAGCAGTTGAGCGTCATGAACTGCGCCTGCATGTCGGTGGGAAAGCCGGGATGCGGCACCGTGCGGATGGAAACGGGCTTCGGACGGCCCGTCATGCGCACGCGCACCCAGTCGGCGCCGATGTCGAGCACGGCGCCCGTGGCGCGGAGCTTGTCGAGCACCACCTCCATTTGGGAGGGCTGGCAGTGGGTCACCAGCACGTCGCCCTGCGTCACCACGCCTGCGACGAGGAAGGATCCGGCTTCAATGCGGTCGGCGATGACCGTGTGCTCGGCGCCGTGCAGGCGCTCGACGCCCTCGATGCTAATCACAGGCGTGCCCGCGCCGGTGATGTGCGCTCCCATGGCGTTGAGGCAGTCGCACAGATCGACCACCTCGGGCTCGCGGGCGGCATTTTCGATCACCGTCTCGCCCTCGGCGAGCACGGCGGCCATCACCAGATTCTCCGTGCCGGTCACCGTGACCATGTCGGTCACGATGTGCGCGCCCTTGAGGCGCTGCGCCGTCGCACGAACATATCCGTGGTCGATGTCCACAGTCGCGCCAAGCTGGCGCAGGCCGCGGATGTGCTGGTCCACGGGGCGGGCGCCGATGGCGCAGCCGCCAGGCAGGCTCACCTCGGCGCTTCCGAAGCGCGCGGCAAGCGGGCAGAGCGTCAGCACGGAGGCGCGCATCGTCTTCACGAGCTCGTACGGAGCCTTCGTGCTCGTCACGTTGCCTGCATTGAGCGTCACGTCCGTGCCCGACCGCGTCACCTTGACGCCCATGCCCTCGAGGAGCTTGAGCATCGTGCGCACGTCGGCCAGGTCCGGCACGTTGTGAAGCACCAGATCATCCGCCGTGAGCAGCGCCGCCGCAAGGATGGGAAGTGCGGCGTTCTTGGCGCCGGACGCGCGGACTTCGCCCACGAGGCGGTTGCCTCCGTTGATTCTGAGCTGTTGCATGATTTTGGAATTTCTTTGGTCTGTAGGGGTGTTTGTCTTCATTCGCTGCGCGGACCCGATCTTTGAACGCTACCACAATCGGGCAGGCGTCGGCGGAGAATCCGCTTGCGGCTTCAATTGTATCGGAGGCGACGGGAGGGACTCCGCGCCCAAGAAAAGGCGCGGGTTCAAACCCGCGCCGTCCATTCAGTCCGCCTGCACCGCCGTCACACCTCTTCAAGGGCCGGCATGAGAAGCGTCTCAAGCCCGTAGAGCTTCACCAGATCCGCAAAGCCCCTCGGCGCCGACAGAATGCGGAGCGTGCTCCCCGCCTTCTTCGCCTCGCGCAACATGTGTAGCGAGAGCGCGAGAACCGTGCTGTCGATGCGATGCACGCCCTCGAAGTCGAGCACGAAGTCGCCGTTTCGCACGGCGATGGCAATGTCGTCCTTGGCCTTCTTAGCCTCGCGGAAGGTAATGCTCTCAGTTCCGAACTTCATGGCTTACTGCACCTTGTGGGCATTGGCATCGACCAGACCGTCGGCCTTCTCCTCGAGGAGCTTGATCAGACCGGGAATTCCTTCGGTGTTGAGGGTGGAGGCGAACTGCGAGCGGTAGTTCTCGACCATCCAGATGCCCTCGACGTTGACGTCGACGATCTTCCACTCGCCCGCCTTGTCGCGGTAGATGCGGAAGTCGATGCCGATGTCAGGATTGCCCGTCGACTTGAGGATGGTGCGGATGACCATCTCGTCCTTGATCGTCCTGTTGCGGGTCGGACGGAGTTCGCACTTGTGGTCCGTCACGGTCTTGAGGGCGCCGGAGTAGACGCGGATGAGCAGCTTCTCGAAGCCGTCCATCAGGCGTTGGCGTTCTTCCTTCGTGGCCTTTCGCCACTTCGGGCCGATCGTCATGCGCGTCATCATCGCAAAGTCCGCGGCCGCCATGACGCGACGGTCGACGAGCGCCTGAAGCGCCGTCTGATCACCCGAGTGCAGCTTGGGATCCGCGCGGATCTCGTCAAGAATGCTGTTGTTGAGGGCGACGATCCACTCGAAGGGATCGACGGCCTCGGCCGCAAGGGCGGGCATGGCCGCAAGCGCGAGGCCGCAGGCGCCGCCGAGAACCAAAGTACGTCTCTGCATGATTACTTTTCCTTGTCCTTGTCCGTTTCAGCCGGCTTGCCGGCGTCGTCCTCGGCCTCCTCGTCGTCAAAACTCAAGGGCGTCAGACTGTTGAGCTGGGCATCCTCGTCGATCTGTCCGTCGGCAACGGCCATGCGGCGCGACTGACGGTAGGCGTCGCGGATCGCAACGTACTCGTCGACCACGTTGGCGCGCATGTCGTCAAGACCTGCGTCCATCATGCGGGAGCGGGTGTCGACCGCGTCGACGACCGCATACGCCGTGCTCCACTCCCACTCGTCCCACGTCAGATAGGTGATGGGATTGGTGGCGGTCTGCACGGGCCACTTGAAGATGTCGCGTCCGCCCGAGGGACCGAGAAGCGGCAGCTCGAAATACGGGCCCTCAGGCACGCCCCAGACGCCGAGCGTCTGGCCGAAGTCTTCGGGAGCCCTTTCCATGCCGACCCAGGTCGCCACGTCGAAGAGACCGAACACGCCGATCGTGGAATTGAGCATGAAGCGGAACGCGGACGTGATGCCCTGATCCACCTTGCCCTGCAGCACGTTGTTGAGCGTGTTGTTCACTTCGCCGAGGTTGTCGATCGCGTTGGAGACGCCGTCCTGGACGAACTGCGGCGTCACCCAGCGATAGCCCTTCGTGACGGGCTTGAGCGCCGCATCGTCGACCATCACGTTGAACGCGTGCATGTTGCGGTTGAATGCCTCGTACGGGTCCTCGGGATTCTGTCCGGCATCGGGGGGCACGTTCGCGCAGCCCGACAGTCCCAACGATAAGGCACTGAGAGTAAGAATGAGGATTTTCGTGTTTTTCATTTTTGTGACCCCGTGCTTCATTCCTTTCCGGTCTTTTCCGCCGTGTTGTAGAGGAACTGGCTGATCAGGGTTTCGAGTACGACCGCACTCTGGGTGCGGCGGATTTCATCGCCGTTCTTCAGGTTCTCCTCGTCGGCGCCGGCCTCAAGGCCGACGTACTGTTCGCCGAGAAGACCCGAAGTCAGGATCTTGGCCGAGGAGTCGGCCGGGAAGGGATAGGCGGCGTCGAGATCCATCGTGACCTTCGCCTGGAAGGACTCGGGATCGAAAACGACGGACTGCACGCGGCCCACCACGACGCCCGCAGACTTCACTGCGGCGCGGGCCTTGAGGCCGCCGATGTTGTCGAAGGCGGCCGTGACGCTGATCGTCTTGCCGCTGCCCGTGAAGCTGCCGAGGTTGGCCGCCTGCAGTGCCATGAACAGCATGGCAGCAAAGCCGAGGAACACGAAGATCCCGACGTAAAACTCGAGTGTGCGATTCTTGTCCATTTTAAAAATTCCCCATTCGCTTACACGGTCGTAAACATCCACGCCGTCATGATGAAGTCAAGGCCGAGCACGAGAAGCGAAGCCACCACCACGGTGCTCGTCGTGGCTCTGGAGACGCCTTCCGGTGTCGGACGGGCGGCATACCCGTTGAAAAGTGCGACGAGCGCGACGGCAACGCCGAAGACCACGCTCTTGATGAAGCCGTTGCCGATGTCGTGCCAGACGTCGACTGCGCTCTGCATCTGGCTCCAGAACGCGCCGCCGTCGGTGCCGATCATCTCCACGCCCACAAACCAGGCGCCCATGATGCCCACGGCCGAGAAGATCGTTGCCAGCACGGGCATCGCCACGAAGGCGCCGATGAATCGGGGGGCGAGGACGCGGCGGACCGGGTCGACGCCCATCATCTCCATGGCCGCGAGCTGCTCGCCCGCGCGCATGAGGCCGATTTCAGCGGTGAGCGCAGTGCCCGCCCGGCCCGCGAAGAGCAGCGCCGTCACGGCGGGGCCGAGCTCTCGCACAAGGGAGAGCGCGACCATGGTGCCGAGCGCCTGCTCGCTGCCGTAGGTGACGAGCACGTAGTAGCCCTGAAGGCCGAGCACGAAGCCCACGAAGAGGCCCGAAACCGCAATGATGAGAAGCGAGTAGTTGCCGATGAAGTGGATCTGCTGAACGACGTGGCTGAGCCTTGCGCCGCCCAGCCGCATCAGAAGCGTCCAAGAGAAGATCCCGAATCGGCCGACCCTGCAGAAGAGTCCGACCACGAAGCGGCCGATTGCCGTGAGGAGCTTTCTCATCTTTCCTCTCCTCCGAAGCAGGCCTCGATGCTGTTGGCCGGGTAGTGGAAGCGGACGGGACCGTCGGGAAGCGCATTGATGAACTGCTTGACGAACGGCTCCTCGGAACGGCACAGCTCCTCGGGAGAGCCCTCGGCCGCCACGCGGCCCGCATTGATCATGTAGACGTAGTCGGCGATCTCGAACGTTTCGACGACGTCGTGGGTCACGATGACAGACGTGGAGTGCAGCGCATCGTTGAGCTTGCGGATCAGGTTGGCGGTGACGCCGAGCGAAATCGGATCAAGGCCCGCGAACGGCTCGTCGTACATGATGAGCGCGGGGTCGAGCGCAATCGCACGTGCGAGCGCAACGCGGCGCGCCATGCCGCCCGAGATCTCGGAGGGCATCAGGTGCGCGGCGCCCCTCAGGCCCACGGCATTGAGCTTCATGAGCACCAGATCCCGAATGGTCTCCTCGTCGAGATCCGTCTGCTCGCGCATCGGGAAGGCAACGTTGTCGAAGACCGAAAGGTCGGTGAAGAGCGCACCGAACTGGAAGAGCATGCCCATGCGGCGGCGGATGCGGTAGAGGCGCTTCTGGTTCGAGGGATCGAGCGTTTCGCCCGTCACCTCGACCCTGCCGCCCTGAGGCGTCAGCAGGCCGCCGATCAGCTTGAGCAGCGTCGTCTTGCCCATGCCCGACCCCCCCATGATCGCGACGACCTTGCCGGCGCCGAACTTCATGGACACGTTCTGCAGGATCAGGCGATCGCCATAGCCGAATGTGACATCTTCAATTTTGACGGTATATTCCATAATTCCTCATTTGGACGCCGCGGCGAGTCCGGGACTCGGCGCAAAGCGGACCATCCGCCGGATACCCATGTCCCTGAGAACCTCCGCGTCGGGCGCAACGAGCCTGAACGACGCGCGCATCTCCTCGGGGATCTGCACGGGCGTGCGCCTTTCGTAGTCCACGAGCACCCATTCAGTGGCGCCGACGGTCAGAAGCTCGCCGTTGCGAAGCACTGCATAGCGCCTCAGGGACGACAGGCGCCTGACGCTCTCCACCCAGGTCGCAACGACAAGTTCGTCGCCCAGACGCGCGGAGCGCAGGTATTCGATCCAGTGCTGCCTGACGACCCACACACGGCCGGCCGACCGAAGGGCATCGAAGCTCCAACCGAGGGAGGCTGCGTGCGCGGTGGCCGCCGCCTCCATCCAGCGCATGTACTCGCGATTGTTGACGTGTCCGAGCAGATCGATGGACGACTCTCCGACAACGACGGGCATGCTGAAAACGGATTCCTGCATTTTATTATTCCCAGAGGCGTTTCCCCAAATTTGTACATTATCGCCCGAAAACCGGCCCGACTACGGTCTGACGGAGGGACCATGTCGCGAAGAAACTACACAACAAATGCGGACGGGAAGACTGCCTGCGTTCAAAAACCGCAGCGACTCCTGCCTCCCCGCACCTTGCATTTCCATACAAAAGACCCTGCTCCCTGAACGGTTCAATGCCCTCCGTGACCGCCGCCCCGCCGCCTTCTCGATTAGAATCGTTACATTCAGCCGACACGGCCGCGCATGACGGCCGTGTTTCTCTTTCGGCCCCACACATTCACGACAACACATCCACGTGACCCAGACCAAACGAACTACCGCCGCCAGAAAGAAGCCTGCGCGCAAATCCCCGCGCGCGGGTTCGGTTCTGGCCTGGCTCTTCGGCATTGCGGCTGCAGGCATCGCCTCCGGCGTTCTGCTCGCCGTCTTCGTCTTCGCCTTCATCTACAGGCAGCTCCCCCCGATCGACACGCTTGCCGACTATCGTCCGCGCGTGCCGCTTCGCGTCTGGAGCGCCGACGGCAAGCTCATCGGCGAGTTCGGGGAGGAGCGCCGCGACTTCGTGCGCCTCTCCGAAGTGCCCGACCACGTCAAGCACGCCATTCTCGCCGCCGAGGACGACGGCTTCTACGAACACCCCGGCATCGAGATCACCGGCATCATCCGCGCCGCACTCTCCAACGTGCTGACCGGCCGCCGCGGCCAGGGCGGCTCGACCATCACGCAGCAGGTTGCCCGCAACTTCTTCCTCTCGTCCGAGCGCACCTACACCCGCAAGCTCTACGAGATCGCGATGTCCTTCAAGATCGAGAAAACGCTTACGAAGGACCAGATCCTCGAGATCTACATGAACCAGATCTATCTGGGTCAGCGCGCCTACGGCTTCCAGAGCGCCGCACGAACCTACTTCGGCCGCTCGCTCGACCAGATCTCGATCGGCGAGGCCGCCACGCTCGCGGGTCTTCCCGTCGCGCCTTCGGCCTACAACCCGATCGTCAATCCGACGCGCGCCACCATGCGCAAGAACTACGTGCTCGGACGCATGCGCGATCTCGGCTACATCGACGAACTCACCTATGAGACCGAGAAGGCCCAGCCGATGCAGCCCCGCCGCGTCGCCACGCAGCAGGAAATCGTGACCTCCAACATGAGCGAGGAGTTCGTCACCGCCAAGTACGCGGCCGAGCTTGCCCGCATGCTCGTCTACGACGTGTTCAAGGAGGAGACCTACTCGCGCGGCCTCAACGTCTACACGACGATCGACATGGGCGCCCAGAAGACGGCCGTCGACGCCGTCCGACGCCAGCTCATCTCGTATGACCGCAAGTACGGCTACCGCGGTCCCGAGTCCTACATCGACCTCGGCCCCGCCGACAAGCACGCCGAGAACATCCGCGCCGCGATCGCCAAGACGACCGCCTCTCCCTTCATGGTCGCCGCCGTCGTCACCGAAGCCGATCCCAAGGTCATCAAGGCCGCCCTGTCGGCCAACGAGATCGTGACGCTCGACGCCGAAAGCCTGAAGTTCGGCCGCCGTCATCTCGGAAAGGTCTCCAAGCAGTATCAGGACAGCGCGCTCAAGCCCGGCGCCGTCATCCGCGTGATGCGCTCCGCCAACGGCAAGCACTGGACGCTCGCCCAGGTGCCGCGCGTCGAGGCCGCGTTCGTTGCCGGCGACTTCAACACGGGTGCCGTGCGCGCGCTCGTGGGCGGCTTCGACTTCAACCTCAACATGTTCAACCACGTGACGCAGGCCTGGCGTCAGCCGGGTTCGTCCTTCAAGCCCTTCATCTACTCGGCCGCACTCGACAAGGGCTTCTCGACGACCACGATCATCAACGACGCCCCGATCAGCATCGATCCGAGGCTCACGGGCAACAAGCTCTGGGAGCCGAAGAACTATGAAGGCCGCTTCGACGGTCCGATGCCGCTCCGCATAGGTCTTGAGAAGTCGAAGAACCTCGTCTCGATCCGCGTGATGCAGGCCATCGGCCCCGAGTACGCGCAGGAGTTCGTCCGCAAGTTCGGCTTCCAGCCCGACAAGCACCCCGCCAATCTGCCGATGGCACTCGGCGCGGGCAGCGTCACGCCCTGGCAAATGCTCGGCGGCTACACGGTCTTCGCCAACGGCGGCTACCGAGTTCAGCCCTATTTGATCGAACGCGTCACCGACGTTGACGGCCGCACGCTCATGCGCACGACGAACCGCACCGCCGGCGACGAATCCATCCGCGCCATCGACGACAGGAACGCCTACATCATGCAGAGCCTGCTGCACGGCGTCGCCACCCGAGGCACCGCCGCACGCGCGAGCCGCATGCTCAAGCGCGGCGACATCGGCGGCAAGACCGGCACGACGAACAACAGTCATGACGCCTGGTTCTGCGGCTATGCGGGGGGCCTCGTCGCCGTCTCCTGGATGGGCTACGACAATCCCAAGCCGCTCGGCGCCCGCGAAACGGGCGGCGGTCTGGCGCTGCCCGTCTGGATCGACTTCATGAAGGCCGAGCTCAAGGGCGTGCCCGAATACACGCGCGTCATGCCCTCGAGCGTCGTCGAGCGCGACGGCGAGGTCTTCTACAGGGATCCCGTCAAGGGTGCCGCAGGCGCCTTCTCGGACCTCCTGATGTCAGGCAGGGACGAGGCGAGCGAGCTCGTGCGCGACCAGATCTTCTGACGACAGCCCTGAAAAAACGAAAAGAGACCGAAGAACTCATGTCTTCTGGTCTCTTTTCCTTATATGGAGTACGGAAATGTCCGCTACACTCTTCAGATCAGATGCGGCCGCCCAGCTTGCGGAGCGCCTCGGCGATCATGTCCTCGAGCGTGCGGTCCGTGCGGCTGTCGCGCCATGCGCCTTCACGCCATGAGAAGTGGTGGCCTCCGAAGCGCGAGGCGCACCAGATTTCATGCATCGGCGTCTGAATGTTGACGACGACCTGCTCGCCGCTGTCGAGCTCAATCGTCAGCACGTTGCCGCTGCGGCTGCAGTCGAAATCATCCCCGGCCTCTTCGAGCCAGTTTTCAAGGGACGCCATTTCGGCTTCGGCCATTGTCAAAAATTCAGTATCTTTATCCATTGCAAGGACTTCCTATGTTGAGAACCGCCATGCTCATGAGCATCATCGCCACCCTGTGCGCAGGCCTCTCGGGCTGCGGCCTGAAGGGTGACCTCTACATGCCCGACCGCCCGCACGCCGAACAGACGACGAGCCAGCAGTCCGGCCGTTGATTTCCGGACTTTAGCATACGAACCGCCCCTGCACTTTTCCCTCAAGATGTCTGAAAACAACCACAGGCCCTGCTTTCACAGGGAGGACGGCGTCCTCTTCTGCGAAGGCGTCTCCCTGCTCGAACTCTCCCGCCGACTCGAGCAGACCACCTACGTCTATTCCCGCGCTCGCATCGAGCGCAACTACCTCGCCTACGAAGAGGCGCTCGCCGACGTCCCGCATGCCATCTGCTATGCCATGAAGGCCAACTCGACGGCCGGCGTTCTTCAGGTGCTCGCGCGCCTCGGCGCCGGCGTCGACACCGTGAGCGGCGGCGAAATCGCCCGCGCGCTTCGCGCCGGCTTCCGCCCCGAGAAGATCGTCTACTCCGGCGTCGGCAAGACCGCCCGCGAGATCACCTTCGCGCTCAAGGCGGGCATCGGCTGCTTCAACGTCGAGAGCGAGCCCGAACTCGAGCGGATCAACCGCATTGCGACCGAGCTCGGCGTGCGCGCACCCATCTCGATCCGCTGCAATCCCGACGTTGATCCGAAGACGCACCCCTACATTTCCACGGGCCTCAAGAACAACAAGTTCGGCATCGCCATCGCGGACGTGGAGGACATCTACCTGCGCGCCGCCAACATGCCCGGCATTGAAGTCAAGGGCATCGATGCGCACATCGGCAGCCAGATCACCGAAATCCAGCCCTACCTCGACTCCGTGCACCGACTGCTTGACACGATGTCCGCACTCCGCGACAAGGGTCTCGTGCTCCATCACCTCGACATGGGCGGCGGCCTCGGCATCCAGTACCGTCCCGAGGACCAGCCTCCCACGCCGCAGACCCTGCTGCGCCCCGTGCGCCGCATGATGGAGGAGCGCGGCTTCGGCGACGCGGTCCTCATGGTCGAGCCCGGCCGCTCGATCGTGGGCGATGCAGGTCTCATGCTCACTCAGGTCGAATACATCAAGCAGAGCGAGACGCGAAACTTCTGCATCGTCGACGGTGCCATGACCGACCTCATCCGTCCGGCCCTCTACTCCGCCTGGATGGACATCGTCCCCGTCGTCGAACGACATGACGCCGCGCCGCTTGTCATGGACGTCGTCGGCCCCGTGTGCGAATCGTCCGACTTCCTCGGCCGCGCCCGCGAGCTCGCCGTCAGGGAGGGTGACTGGATCGCCGTGTGCGATGCGGGCGCCTACGGCGCAAGCATGGCCAGCCGCTACAACAGCCGCATGCTTCCCATGGAGGTCATGATCGACGGAGAGCGCGTCCTCCCGCTGCGCACTCCCGACACGTTCGACGAAATGGTGAGCGGCGAAGTTCTGCTCGAACTTTGAGACGCCTGACGGGGCTACTACTTTCGACTGACTTGCGGTTTTTCAAAGCAACCCCGTAAAATGGGTAAACGCCGGATCTCGGAGACACTCCCGAGATGCGGCGTTTTTTTGTGTCTGCAGACAGGGCCATGCCCGAACGCCCAGACAGAAGGAGTCAGCCATGCATCTTGAGAATTCCGTCAAACTCGACTTCAAGGACGTCCTCATCCGCCCGAAGCGCTCGACGCTCACGAGCCGCAGCGAAGTGGACATCACCCGTGAATTCAAGTTCCTGCACTCTTCCGAGCCCTACCACGGCATCCCCATCATCGCCGCCAACATGGACACGACCGGCACCTTCGAGATGGCGTCCGCCCTCGGCAGGCACAAAATGTCCACCGCTCTTCACAAGCACTACACGGCCAAGGAATATGTCGACTTTTTCCAGAAGCTTGAGAACAAGTCCGACGCCTTCTATTCGCTCGGCATCGGCGAGCACGACTGGCAGAAGTTCCGCGAGGTGATGGCTGCCGCTCCCGGCGCGATCCGCTATGTCTGCATCGACGTCGCCAACGGCTACACGGAGGCGTTCGTCGCCTTCGTGAAGAAGGTTCGCGAAACCTATCCCGACATCGTGCTGATGGCGGGCAACGTCGTCACGGGCGACATGACTGAAGAGCTTCTTCTTGCTGGCGCCGACATCGTCAAGGTGGGCATCGGCCCGGGCTCCGTCTGCACGACCCGCAAGATGACCGGCGTGGGCTATCCTCAGCTCTCCGCGATCATCGAGTGCGCCGATGCGGCTCACGGTCTCGGCGGCCGCATCTGCGCCGACGGCGGCTGCACGGTGCCGGGCGACATCGCCAAGGCCTTCGGCGGCGGTGCCGACTTCGTGATGCTCGGCGGCATGCTTGCGGGCCATGACGAGGCCGCAGGCGACGTCGTCACGACTGAAGACGGGGTCTTCAAGCGCTTCTACGGCATGAGCTCTCGCAACGCCATGGACAAGTACGCGGGCGGCGTGGCCAAGTACCGCGCGGCCGAGGGCAAGGCCGTCCTCATTCCCGCCCGCGGTCCCGTCGAAAGCACCATCCAGGACATCCTCGGCGGTGTGAGGAGCGCCTGCACCTACGTGGGCGCGCGCCGCCTCAAGGAGCTCACCATGCGCACGACCTTCGTCCGGGTGTCCATGCAGCTCAACGAGGTCTTCGGCAAGGCGCCGTAATCCGCGCCGTCCCTCCTGACGCAGGCCCCCGATTCTTGCCAGATTCGGGGGTCTTTTCGTGCCCTGCGCAGTACAATGACGGCACTCCAAGACTTTTCACCGACGAGGTTACCTTGAGCATCTTCGACACCGCTCGTTTTGTCATCTCCGCCGCCAAGCTCTCGGGCCTGCCGCCCGAAGCCGTGCCTGAAATCGCCTTTGCCGGCCGCTCCAACGCCGGTAAGTCGACCACCATCAACGTGCTGACGCGCAAGACCCGCCTCGCCTTCGCGAGCAAGACGCCGGGCCGCACCCAACTCATCAACTTCTTCGCCCTGTCGAAGAAGAACGAGGCGGGCGTGCGCGAGGACGTCGGCTGCCTCGTCGACCTTCCGGGCTACGGCTTTGCCAAGGCGAGCGAAGACACCCGCAAGACCTGGTCGCAACTCGTGGGCGGCTACATCGCGCAGCGCCCGAACATGGTCGGTCTCGTCATCGTGATGGACGCCCGCCGTCCCTTCATGCCCACCGACGAGTGGCTCATCGAATTCATGGCGGGCCGCCCCAACGTGCGCATGCACTGGCTGCTCAACAAGGCCGACCAGCTCAAGAATCAGGAGAGGCGCACGACGCTTCGCAACGCGCAGAAGCGCGCCGCCGAGATCGGCCCCCACGTCACGGTCCAGCTCTTCTCGGGCATGAAGAAGGAAGGCACCGAGGAACTCGGCGCCGTGCTTGAGGGCTGGCTTGGCCTTAATGCTCAGGAAAGCCCGAAGGAATAAAGTAAGGGCAATGCTTCAGAAAGGCTTCGGCACCTCCGAAGCCGTCTTTTTATTCGTAGGAACACCAAATGCAGACTCTTGGCGCGTATCCCAGCGTTCGCATGCGCCGCATGCGTCATGACGACTTCTCCCGCCGCCTGATGCGCGAAAACGTCGTGACCCCCAACGATCTGATTCTCCCGGTCTTCGTGATCGAGGGCACCGGCCTTCGCGAGCCGGTTTCGTCCATGCCCGGCGTCGACCGCCTGAGCATCGACGAACTCCTCAAGGTCGCCGGCGAGTGCGTGGAACTCGGCATTCCGATGATCGCGCTCTTCCCGCACATCGAAGAAGCCCTGAAGACGCCCGACGGCCGTGAAGCCGCGAACCCCGACGGCCTGATCCCGCGCGCCGTCAAGGCCCTCAAGGCCGCCTATCCGCAGCTCGGCGTGATGACCGACGTTGCGCTTGACCCGTACACCACGCACGGTCAGGACGGCCTCATCGACGAAGAAGGCTACATCCTGAACGACGAGACGATCGAAATGCTCGTCCAGCAGGTACTCGCTCAGGCCCGAGCCGGCGCCGACGTCGTTGCGCCCTCCGACATGATGGACGGCCGCATCGGCATCATCCGCAAGCGCCTCGAGGATGAAGGTCTCATCCACACGCGCATAATGGCCTACTCCGCCAAGTACGCCAGCTCCTACTACGGTCCGTTCCGCGACGCCGTGGGTTCCTCCTCCAACCTCGGCAAGTCCAACAAGGCCGTCTACCAGCAGGACCCCGCCAACGGCAACGAAGCCCTCTGGGAAGTGGGCCTCGACCTCGCCGAAGGCGCCGACATGGTCATGGTCAAGCCGGGCGTTCCCTATCTCGACGTGCTCTGGCGCGTCAAGCAGGAGTTCAAGGCTCCGACCTTCGCCTACCACGTCTCCGGCGAATACGCGATGATCAAGTTCGCCGCTCAGGCCGGCGCCATCGACGAAAAGAAGATCACCTTCGAGACGATGGTCTGCTTCAAGCGCGCGGGTGCCGACGGCATCCTGACGTACTGCGCCCTTGACGTCGCCCGCTGGATCCGCGAAGGCTACAACTACTGAGCCTCACGTCAGGATTCCTGAATGACGAAAGCCCGCACGAAGTGCGGGCTTTCGTCGCTTTGGGAGCCGGAAAGGCCCTTACTTCATTTTGTGCTGCCATTCCCTCAGCAGGCGGCCATCCTTCTTGGTCGGTCGTCCCTGACGAATGTAGGAGGCGGGCTCGGAGGCAAGCCTCAGCATCTCCTTCATCTGCGCACGGGTCATCTTGCTCTCCTCGGTTTCACGATAGAGCTTCTGAGCCTCTGCGGCAGGCCCGCGAGTATTGGAGAGTCCTTCGACAAAGACATGGAAGGTCTCCTCGCCGCGGCGGATCGTGAGGCGGTCTCCGACGCGCACGTCGCGGGATGCCTTCATGCGCTGGCCGTCGATGTGAACGCGCCCAAGGCCGACCTCCTCCTGTGCGATGGTGCGGGTCTTGAAGAACCTGGCGGCCCAGAGCCACTTGTCGATGCGCATAGCGTCCAAATCAGTCTCCCTAATGAGAAAAAAGGCCCGACCGCAGCAACGATCGAGCCTTTGTCAAAGCAGTGCAGCCTCAGAAATTATTCTTCGGACTTGACTTCTTCAACGGCAACAGCCTTTTCCGTGAGTTCCATGTAGGCCATCGGGGCGTTGTCGCCAACGCGGAAGCCCATCTTGAGGATGCGGGTGTAGCCGCCGTTGCGGTTGGCAAAGCGCGGGCCGATTTCGTTGAACAGCTTGCAAACGACTTCGCGGTCACGGAGACGGTTGAAGGCGAGGCGCTTGTTGGCAACGGTCGGTTCCTTGGCGAGGGTGATCATCGGTTCGACGACGCGACGAAGTTCCTTAGCCTTGGGAAGGGTCGTCTTGATGGCTTCGTGCTTGATGAGAGAGCACATCATGTTGCGAAGCATGGCGAGACGGTGGGCGCTGGTACGGTTCAGCTTGCGGAGACCAAGACGGTGACGCATTTTGTATGTTCCTAAAAATATCTATGAAAGGATGCCGGCTTTGACCGGCAGGCTTGCCCCGAGTCTTCTATCTCTTGAGAAATTCGAGCGGTCGGGTGAAAGCGATGGGCGTGATCGCGAGATCACGCCCATGTGAGCCAAACGGCAGGACGGGATTATTGCACAGCAACAATCGGGCGTCAAACGAAATCAGATGAAATTTTGAGCCTTCATCGGACTGCGACGACGCCCTTCCTGTCCATTAGTGTTCCTGGGCGGGCGGCCAGTTTTCGAGACGGGAGCCGAGCGTGAGGCCGTGGGCGGCGAGCACTTCCTTGATTTCGTTCAGGGACTTGCGGCCGAGGTTCGGCGTCTTGAGAAGCTCGTTTTCCGTGCGCTGGATCAGATCGCCGATGTAGTAGATGTTCTCGGCCTTGAGGCAGTTGGCGGAACGAACCGTGAGCTCGAGATCGTCGACCGGACGGAGCAGGATCGGATCGAGCGGCGGCGGAACGTCTTCGTCTTCCTCGGCAGGAGCAGCGTCGGCGCCGGTGTCCTGATGGATCGTGCCGAACACGGCGAGCTGATCCTGGAGGATGCGGACGGCTTCACGAAGGGCGTCTTCGGGACCGATGGCGCCGTTGGTCTCGATCGTCATCTCGAGCTTGTCGAGGTCGGTGCGCTGGGCCACGCGGGCGGCCTGAACCTGATAGGCAACGCGGAGGATCGGGGAGAAGGAGGCATCCATGATGATGCGGCCGATGGCAGCCTTGGAGTAGTCATCGCGGAAGGCGCGGACGTCACCCGGCTGATAGCCGCGGCCCTTTTCAATCTTGACCTGCATTTCGAGACGACCGCCGGAGAGGTGGGCGATCACGTGGTCGGGATTGACGACGGAAACGTCGTGGGGAAGATCGAAGTCGGCGGCGGTCACAACGCCTTCGCCGTCCTTGCGGAGCATGACGGTGACTTCGTCGCGGCCGTCAAGCTTGAAGACAACACCCTTGAGGTTGAGAAGGATGTCAACGACGTCTTCGAGAACGCCGTCGATCTGGGAGTATTCGTGAACGATGCCCGTGATCTGGACTTCCGTCGGCGCAAAGCCGATCATGGAGCTCAGAAGGATGCGGCGGAGCGCATTGCCGAGCGTGTGGCCGTAGCCGCGTTCGAACGGTTCGAGCGTGATGACGGCGCGGTTCGGATTGTTTTCGGAAAGCGCGACTTCGACAGAGGTCGGCTTCAGAAGCGAGGTGTTAGCCATAGTTTGAGATCCTTTGCATTCCCCCGGGCGCGTTAAGCCCGCGGACGAATAAGGCGGCAGCACAGAATTGCGGCGGCTGCCCGGCCGCACGGCCATTGTAGACCATTTGAAAGCGCCCTCTGGAGTAAAGGACGCTTTCAAATGAGGGACCGAAACGTGGGCCCATCAGGCAAGAAAACGCGGACACTTGCGTGACCGCGTTTTCCATTGCTTTTCCTGCCTTGTGTCTGCGGAGCTACAGCGCACTACACCGAGCTCCACAAGTACATTCAAGCGATATTAGCGGGAGTAGCGTTCGACGATGAGAGCTTCGTTGATTTCGTAAGCGATTTCATCGCGAGCAGGAACGTTCTTGAACGTGCCTTCGAACTTCTTCGGTTCGACGCTAACCCAGCCCGGGAAGCCGTTCTGCTGAGCCAGTTCAAGGGCTTCAGCGATACGAGCCTGCTTCTGGGCCTTTTCGCGCACGGAGATGACGTCGCCCGGCTTGACGTGGTAAGAAGGAATGTTCACCTTCTTGCCGTTGACAAGGATGGCGCCGTGAGAAACCACCTGGCGGGCTTCAGCGCGCGTGGAGCCGAAGCCCATGCGGTAAACCACGTTGTCCAGACGGGATTCAAGAAGGGCGAGAAGGTTTTCACCGGTGTTGCCGGTGATACGTTCAGCTTCCGCGAAGTAACGACGGAACTGACGTTCGAGAACGCCATAAAGACGCTTGGCCTTCTGCGTTTCGCGCATCTGAGCGCCGTAGTCGGACGTGCGGGCTCCGGAAATCTTACCGTGCTGGCCCGGCTTGGAACCGGCGTCCTTGACCTTGGACTCAAACGAACGACGGGCGCTCTTCAAATTAAGATCAATGCCTTCGCGACGCGAAAGCTTGAGCTTAGGACCGAGATATCGTGCCATTTAAAATTGCCTCTCTTATCCTGTAGGTATCCCTACATTCAGTCCACGTGCCTCAGTATGCATGTGGACACGGGATTCAACAGAAAAATGAAAAATTAGACGCGGCGACGCTTGGAGGGACGCACACCGTTATGCGGGATCGGCGTCACATCCTGAATAGACGTCACACGAATGCCGAGCGCATTGAGAGCGCGAATCGAGGATTCGCGGCCGGGACCGGGGCCCCAAATGCGGACTTCGACGTTCTTAAGACCGTATTCAAGAGCAGCCTTGCCAGCGACGTCCGCAGCAACCTGAGCAGCGAACGGGGTGGACTTACGGGAACCCTTGAAGCCCTGAGCGCCGGAGGAAGACGCCGAAATGGCGTTGCCCTGGCGGTCAGTGATCGTGATGATCGTGTTGTTGAAGGAAGCATGCACGTGAGCGATACCTTCCGTCACAACCTTCTTGACCTTCTTACGAGCACGCTGCGCAGCAGCCTGCTTGGAATTATTGCCAGCCATAGTTGTCCTTTATTACTTCTTGAGCGTCACACCGGCCTTACGCGGGCCTTTACGGGTGCGAGCATTCGTACGAGTACGCTGACCGCGGCAGGGAAGACCCTTGCGGTGACGCATACCACGATAGGTGCCAAGGTCGATCAAACGCTTGATCGAGAGCTGAATTTCGCGACGGAGGTCGCCTTCAACCGTAAACTTGCCAACCTGTTCGCGGATCTTTTCGAGATCAGCGTCGGTCAGATCCTTGACCTTCTTGGAAAATTCGATGCCGCAATTCGTCAGAATTTCACGAGCGCGAGAACGGCCGATGCCATAGATGGCAGTGAGACCGATTTCGGCATGCTGCTGCGGCGGAATGTTAATACCGGCGATACGAGCCATTTTTTACCTCTTTAGCCTTGACGCTGCTTGTGACGCGGGTCAGCACAGATCACGCGCACCACGCCTTTGCGCTTAATGATCTTGCACTTGCGGCACATCTTTTTGACCGAAGCGTTAACCTTCATTCTCATCTCCACGTGCGTAAGCACGGATAACAATGCCCACATGGCAGGAAAGCGCAGAAGAATACTACAGCTTTCTGTTTATTGCAAGTCAAAAACGAGCGTAGTGCACTCTTTGTTGTCCAACCGCAATAATTTAATGAAAATCGGGGGCGCAGGCCGTCTCCGGCCGCGCCCTCGGTCATCATTCCATGCTTGCCCCAGTGGTTAAGACCGGGGCCGAGCATCGGTTGATTGTAAGTCAACCCGCACTGACTGATCAGTGCTTGGGCTGACCCAAACCGCGGAAGTTGGTCTTCCGCAGCAAACTTTCATACTGGTGGGTCATCAGGTAAGCCTGGACCTGACTCATGAAGTCCATCGTGACAACGACCACGATCAGCAGCGAGGTGCCGCCGAAGTAGAACGGGACGTTGAAGCGAAGGTTCAGGAATTCAGGCACAAGGCACACGAAGACCAGATAGACAGCACCGCCCAAGGTCAAGCGCAGAAGCACTCGGTCGATGTAGCGGGCGGTCTGATCACCCGGACGGATGCCCGGAATGAACGCACCACTCTTCTTGAGGTTTTCCGCCGTTTCCTTCGGATTGAAAACAAGAGCCGTGTAGAAATAGGCGAAGAAAACAATCAGCACTGCGTACAGAAGCGTGTACAGCGGCTGGCCCGGGGAAAGGGCTGCGGCAAGATCACGGATCCAGCGAGTGGAGTCGCCGGAGGTGAACCAGCCGGCCAGCGTAGCCGGGAACAGGATCAGAGACGAAGCAAAGATCGGGGGAATAACACCCGACATGTTCATCTTGAGCGGCAGATACGAGCTCTGGCCGCCGTAGATCTTGTTGCCGATCTGGCGCTTGGCATAGTTGACGGTGATTCGACGCTGACCACGTTCGATGAAGACCACGAAGGCGGTGACCGCCAGGATGATCGCAATCACGAAGATGGCCGCCAGCGGGCTGATGGCACCCGTGGACACGAGCTGGAAGAGACCAGACGTACCGCTCGGGAGGCCAGCAACAATACCGGCGAAGATGATGATCGAAATACCGTTCCCAAGACCGCGTTCGGTGATCTGTTCACCGAGCCACATCAGGAACATCGTACCCGTCAGCAAGGAGATCGTGGTGGTGATCCGGAACATGAAGCCCGGATCAAGCACCAGACCAGCCTGGCTTTCGAGAGCGACGGCAATGCCGAAACCTTGGAAGAGACCCAGAAGCAACGTGCCGTAGCGCGTGTACTGGGTGATCTTGCGTCGGCCGGACTCGCCTTCCTTTCGCAATGCTTCAAGCTCAGGCAGCACGTACGACAGCATCTGCATGATAATCGATGCAGAGATGTACGGCATGATGCCGAGCGCGAACACCGAGAAGCGCGACAAGGCGCCACCGGAGAACATGTTGAACAGCCCGAGAATGCCGCCCTGCTGCTCATCGAAGAGCTGCTTGAGCATATCGGGATCGATACCTGGCACCGGCACATGTGCACCGATGCGGTAAACAACGAGCGCGAGCGCTAGGAAGATCAGGCGACCCTTAAGGTCGCCGTACTTGCTGAGGCCCGACTGTTGCTTAGAGCTGGGGCTGGTCGCCACGTCGGTGTCCTCTTTGGTTAGCAGTCTTATTCGTTGTCAGCAATGGAGCCGCCGGCAGCTTCGATAGCAGCGCGGGCACCCTTGGTGACGCCGAGACCACGCACGGTGACCTTGCGGGTGATTTCACCGGCGAGGATCACACGGGCGTTCTGAGCAAGGGCGGAAACGACGCCGGCAGCCTTGAGGACGGCCAGATCGATTTCGTCACAGCTCAGACGTTCCAAATCGGACAGACGCACCACCTCGCAGTACTTGCGGGTGAGCGAGGTAAAGCCACGCTTCGGGAGGCGGCGATACATCGGCATCTGGCCGCCTTCGAAACCGACCTTGTGGAAGCCACCGGCACGGGACTTCTGGCCCTTGTGGCCGCGGCCGGCAGTCTTGCCCCAACCGCTGCCAACACCGCGACCGACGCGGTGGTGGGCGTGCTTAGAGCCCTCAGCGGGCTTGATCGTATTCAAACGCATTTCGTTATCCTTTCGATCATTCGGCGCGCACGAGGTACGCAACCTTGTTGATCATGCCACGGACAGCAGGCGTGTCTTCGAGAACGCGAGACTGGCGGATCTTCTTGAGACCGAGGCCAGCGAGCGTAGCGCGATGATCAGCCTTCGTACCGATGGGGCTCTTGACAAGAGTAACCTTAACGGTCTTCTTTTCGGACATGTCTTGGACTCCTGATTAGCCGAGCAGCTCTTCGACCGTCTTGCCGCGCTTGGCAGCAATTTCGGCCGGGCTACGCAGATTGTTGAGAGCCTGGATGGTGGCACGAACGAGGTTGTACGGGTTCGTGGAACCGTAGGCCTTGGCGACGACGTTGCGGATGCCGACAGCTTCAAAAACAGCGCGCATCGGACCGCCGGCGATCACGCCGGTACCTTCCGGGGCGGGCATCATGATCACGCGGGAAGCGCCGTGACGGCCTTCGACAGCGTGATGAATGGTGCCGTTCTTGAGCGGGAAGCGCTTCATGTCGTGACGGGCACGATCCATGGCCTTGCTGACGGACTGCGGCACTTCGCGGGACTTGCCCGTACCCATGCCGACGCGACCGTCGCAGTCGCCAACAACCGTAAGAGCGGCGAAAGCGAGAATGCGGCCACCCTTAACAACCTTCGTGACGCGGTTAACCGCGATCATCTTTTCGCACAGACCGTCGCCCTGTTCGTCGACCATCTGATTTTTACCTTGAGCCTTAGCCATTTCGCCCTGCCTTAGAACTTGAGACCGGCTTCGCGCGCAGCTTCAGCGAGCGCGGCGACACGGCCATGGTAACGGTAGCCGGAACGGTCGAAGGCGCAGGATTCAATACCGGCAGCCTTGGCCTTTTCGGCAAGACGCGTGCCAACGAGCTTGGCAGCGGCAACGTTGCCACCGCGGCCAGAGACGTTCGCGAGCTGAGCACGCACTTCGGGTTCGACCGTGGAGGCCGAAACCAGCGTACGGCCGTTGTCGGCCGAGATGATGCTGGCGTAGATGTGCAGGTTGGTGCGATGAACCGTCAGGCGATCGACCTTCTGCAACAGAATGCGAGCGCGCGTGGCACGAGCACGACGCAAGCGGCTTTGTTTCTTGTTGATCATTTTGTATCGCCCCGATTACTTCTTCTTGGTTTCCTTGATCACAACGACTTCGTCGGCGTAGCGGACACCCTTGCCCTTGTAGGGTTCGGGAGCGCGGTACGAACGAATGACGGCAGCGGTCTGACCGACCTTCTGCTTGTCAGCGCCCTTGATCAAAATTTCAGTCTGGCTCGGCGTTTCGCACTTGACACCAGCGGGCATCTGATGGACGACCGGGTGGGAGAAGCCGAGGGAGAGATTGAGCTTGTCGCCCTGAGCCTGGGCACGATAGCCCACGCCGACGAGCTGAAGCTTCTTCTGGAAGCCAACGGAACAACCCTTGACCATGTCAGCCACGAGAGCGCGCATCGTGCCAACGTTGGCGTTGGCTTCGCGGGTTTCTTCAACCTGCTTGAAGTGCAGAGCACCGTCTTCTTCCGTGATGGTCACGAAGGGAAGAATGTGCATGGAGACTTCACCCTGCGGGCCCTTAACCGTGATGTTGTCAGCGGTCAGCGTGTAGCTGACGCCCTGAACGATCTGAACCGGAATCTTAGCAATTCGACTCATTTCACACTCCTCGGTTAGGCGACGTAGCAAAGAACTTCACCACCGATACCGGCGGAACGAGCAGCGCGGTCGGTCATGACACCCTTCGGCGTGGAAACGATCGCGATGCCGAGACCGTTCATAACCTGGGGAATGGAACCGTGGTTCTTGTAGATACGGAGGCCGGGACGGGAAACGCGTTCGAGGCGTTCGATGACCGGGCGACCGGCGTAGTACTTAAGACCAACGTGAAGTTCGGGCTTGCCTTCGTTGGCAACGACGGTGTAGCCGTCGATGTAACCTTCATCCTTGAGGACCTTGGCGATGGCGACCTTCAGCTTGGAGGACGGCATCACAACTTCGGCCTTTTCGACGATCTGACCATTGCGGATGCGGGTCAGCATGTCGGCGATCGGATCACTCATACTCATTGTCGTAATCTCCTCGCTTACCAGCTAGCCTTGACAAGGCCAGGAATGTCACCGCGCATGGCGGCATCACGAATCATGCCACGGCACAGACCGAACTTGCGGAACGTGCCACGGGGACGACCGGTCAGGGCGCAACGATTGCGCTGGCGGACCGGGCTCGCGTCGCGCGGGAGAGCCTGCAGCTTGGCGCGGGCTTCCAGGCGCTCTTCCATCGAGCGGGTAGCGTCGTTAATAATTGCCTTGAGGGCGGCGCGCTTGGCCGCATACTTCGCAACCGTAGCAGCACGCTTGGCTTCACGGTTAATCAGAGCAAGTTTTGCCATTTTGCGTCAACCTCAGTTGCGGAACGGGAAGCTGAAACCGGCGAGAAGAGCCTTGGCTTCTTCGTCGGACTTCGCCGTCGTGGTAATAGAAATGTTCATGCCACGGAGACGATCGATCTTGTCGTATTCGATTTCCGGGAAGATGATCTGTTCCTTGAGACCGATGTTATAGTTGCCGCGGCCGTCGAAAGCACGACCGGAGACACCACGGAAGTCACGGACGCGCGGGAAAGCGACGGTCACGAGACGGTCAAGGAAGTCATACATGCGTTCGCCACGGAGGGTGACCATGCAGCCGATCGGCATGTTTTCGCGGATCTTGAAGTTCGCGATAGCCTTGCGGGTGCGGGTGACCATCGGCTTCTGGCCGGCGATCTTGGTCATGTCGCCAACGGCGGCGTCGACAAGCTTCTTGTCGTTAACGGCTTCACCGACACCCATGTTCAGCGTGATCTTAGTGATACGCGGAACCTGCATCGTGGTCTTGTAGCCGAACTTCTTCATGAGTTCGGGGACAATGGTGTCGTGATACATGGAACTAAAACGAGACATTGTCACCCTCATTAGGCCTTGGCGCCGACAACGGCACCGTTGCTCTTGAACACGCGAACCTTCTTGCCGTCAACTTCCTTGAAGCCGACGCGGTCGCCCTTGCCCGTTTCCGGGTTGACCAGCATGACGTTGGACTGATCGATCGGCATGTTCTTTTCAACAATGCCGCCGGCAACGCCGAGATGCGGATTCGGACGAACGTGCTTCTTAACGACGTTCACGCCTTCGACGATGACATGGCTGTCGTCAACGCGGGAGAGGACGGTGCCCTTCGTGCCCTTGTCACGGCCAGCAATGACGACGACTTCGTCGCCCTTACGGATACGCTGCATCGCTTCTCCTTAATTAAAGAACTTCGGGAGCGAGCGACACGATCTTCATGAACTGCTCGGTACGCAGTTCGCGCGTGACCGGCCCGAAGATGCGGGTGCCAATCGGCTCCAGCTTGCTGTTGAGAAGAACGGCGGCATTGCCATCAAAATTGATGGAGGAGCCATCCGGGCGGCGAACGCCGTGAGCGGTGCGAACGACGACCGCATTGTAGACTTCGCCCTTCTTGACACGGCCGCGGGGGGCCGCTTCTTTGACAGTCACCTTGATGACGTCACCGATGTTGGCATAACGGCGCTTGGAGCCGCCCAACACCTTGATACACATCACCGAACGAGCACCGGTGTTATCGGCGACGTCCAGTCGGCTTTGCATCTGAATCATGGTTTAGAAAATCCCAACTTATTCCACATTAGCGGATAGTATTGGTCCCGTTTAGGGGAGGAAGGCAGAAAATCGGCCGTCTCGGAAGCCTTGCCTGGCGCAAGGGGAGGCGGACAATTCACAACCCAAGAAAAGTAATCGCCCGAGACACCGCTAGGGGTACCCCGGGCGATTGGCTTGCAACTATAAACTAATGTTTAGAGCTGTGCAAGCGAATCTGGCGATTTTTTTTCGCCGGCTTCAACTTAGAGGACAACGGCCTTTTCGAGAACCTTCGTCACCGTCCAAGACACGGTCTTGGAGAGGGGACGGCATTCAGCGATTTCAACCTTGTCGCCTTCGTTGCAGCCAATTTCGTCGTGAGCATGATACTTCTTGCTCTTGACGACGTACTTGCCATACAGCGGATGCTTGACCTTACGTTCAACGAGGACCGTAACGGTCTTTTCCATCTTGCTGCTGGAGACCGTGCCGACGAGGGTACGGTTCAGAGACTGAGCGGTTTCCGTCATTTCGTGGTCGCCTTTTCGGTAAGGATCGTGCGAACGCGCGCGATATCACGACGCGTCGTGCGCAGCGAACTCGTGTTCGTGAGCTGCTGGGTGGCCTTCTGCATACGCAGCTTGAAGTGCGTGTTCTGAAGGTCGTTCAGTTCCTGTTTGAGCGCGGCCTCATCCTTGGCGCGCAGTTCCTTAGCGTTCATGTCCGTCTCCTTACATGCCGATCTGGCGGACAACAAACGTGGTCTTCACGGGCAGCTTGGCGGCAGCGAGAGCAAAAGCTTCGCGGGCGAGCTGTTCGTCAACCCCGTCCATTTCATAGAGCACACGGCCCGGCTGAACCAGCGCAACCCAGTACTCCGGATTACCCTTACCGTTACCCATTCGGACTTCAGCAGGCTTGCTGGAGATGGGCTTGTCCGGGAACACACGGATCCACACGCGACCACCACGCTTAATGTGGCGGGTGATGGCGCGACGGGCAGCTTCAATCTGGCGAGCCGTAATGCGGCCGCGTTCGAGCGTCTTCAGACCGAATTCGCCGAAAGAAACATTGGCACCGCGCGTGGCGAGACCATAGTTACGGCCCTTCTGGTCCTTACGATATTTGCGACGATTAGGTTGCAGCATCGTTATTCTCCGTCCTTAGCAGCCGGCTTGCGGGCCTGCTGCTGCTTGTCATTGCGACGACCGTTGTTGCGGCGAGCACCCGGCTTGCCGGCACGGTCACCGGGGCGACGGCCACGACGATCTTCGCGGGGAGCTTCAACAGCTTCTTCCTGGCCGAAGTTGTCACCCTTGTAAACCCAGACCTTAACACCGACGATACCGTACGTGGTAAGGGCTTCGGAGAAGCCGTAGCCGATGTTGGCGCGAAGGGTCTGAAGAGGCACGCGGCCTTCACGGTACCATTCGCAACGGGCGATGTCGGCACCGTTGAGGCGGCCGGACGACATGATCTTGATGCCCTGGGCACCGAGACGCATGGCGTTCTGCATGGCGCGCTTCATGGCGCGACGGAACATAACGCGCTTTTCGAGCTGCTGCGTGATGCCGTCAGCGATGAGCTGAGCGTCGAGTTCCGGACGGCGGACTTCTTCGATGTTGACGTGAACGGGCACGCCCATCATCTTCTGAACTTCAGCCTTGAGAGCCTCGATGTCGGCACCCTGCTTGCCGATCACGATACCCGGACGTGCGGAGAAGATCGTGATGCGAGCATTGTTAGCCGGACGTTCGATGAGAATACGGCTGACGCTGGCGTTGCGAAGCTTCTTGAGAAGGAAGCTGCGAACAGCGAGGTCTTCACCGAGCGTGCGGGAAAAATCACGGCCAACCGCGTACCAACGCGACGTCCAATTGCGCGTCACGGGAAGACGGAAGCCGGTGGGATTAATTTTCTGACCCATGGTACACCTTTACTTAGCTTTCGCGTCGCCAACAGAAATATAGATATGGCTGGTCTGCTTGTTGATGCGGGTGCCGCGGCCCTTAGCGCGGGCAGCGAAACGGCGCAGCGTAGCAGCCTTTTCCACGTGAATCTTGGTCACGACCAGCGTGTCGATGTCGGCACCGTCATTGTGCTCGGCATTGGCGATGGCGCTCTCAAGAGCCTTCTTGATGATGACAGCAGCCTTCTTCTGCGTGAAGGTGAGGATGGCGAGAGCCTTGTCCACGGGCTTGCCGCGAACGAGGTCAGCAACCAAACGACCCTTCTGAGCCGAAAGGCGGACACCACGGACGATAGCAGTAGTTTCCATTTACTTACCCACCTTCTTGTCGCCGGCAGCGTGGCCCTTGAACGTGCGGGTATTCGCAAATTCGCCGAGCTTGTGGCCGACCATGTTTTCATTGATGTACACCGGAACGTGCTGACGGCCGTTGTGGACGGCGATGGTCAGACCGATGAACTCGGGAAGAATCGTAGAGCGACGGGACCAGGTCTTGAGCGGACGCTTGTCGCGGCTCGCCTGGGCGGCTTCAACCTTCTTCATCAGGTGCCCGTCAACAAACGGGCCTTTCTTCAAGGAACGAGACATTCAGGCCCCCTTATTTACGGTTACGACGCGAGACAATCATGTTGTCCGTGCGCTTGCAGTTGCGGGTACGGTAGCCCTTCGTGAGCTGACCCCACGGCGTGACAGGAGCGCGACCGGTACCGGTCTTGCCTTCACCACCACCATGCGGATGGTCAACCGGGTTCATAGCAACGCCACGGACCGTCGGACGGACACCGCGCCAGCGCTTGGCACCGGCCTTGCCGAGTTCGCGGAGGCTGTTTTCTTCGTTGCCGACCGTACCGATCGTGGCGCGGCATTCGATGAGAACGCGGCGGACTTCACCGGAACGGAGGCGGATCTGGGCGTATTCACCTTCACGGGCCACGAGTTGGGCGAAAGCACCGGCAGCGCGGACCATCTGAGCACCCTTGCCCGGGAGCATTTCGATGCAGTGAATCGTGGAACCGACGGGAATGTTGCGGAGCGGAAGCGTGTTGCCGACCTTGATCGGGGATTCCGGACCGTTCATGATTTCCTGACCAACGGTCAGGCCCTTCGGAGCAATGATGTAGCAGCGTTCGCCGTCGGCGTAGCAGACCAGAGCGATGTGAGCGGAACGATTCGGATCGTATTCGATACGTTCAACGCGGGCGGGCACACCGTCCTTCTGGCGCTTGAAGTCGATGATACGATAAGCGCGCTTGGCACCGCCGCCCTTGTGACGGCAGGTGATATGACCGTTGTTGTTACGGCCGGAACCGCGGTTCTTCTTTTCAGTCAGAGCGGCCCAGGGCTTGCCCTTGTGGAGCTCCTTGTTGACAACCTTAACCGCATGACGGCGACCGGCGGACGTCGGCTTGAGTTTGACGAGAGCCATTACTTCACCTCTTGCGCGAAGTTGATTTCCTGACCCTGAGCGAGCGTGACGTAAGCCTTGCGGACGTCATTGCGCTTGCCCATGAAGCGGCCAAAGCGCTTCTGCTTGCCCTTCAGGTTCAGGATTTGAACGGATTTGACCTGCACCTTGAAGAGCAGTTCAACAGCAGCCTTGACCTCGGCCTTGTTGGCGTCGGGAACGACGACGAAGCAGGCCTGGTTCAGCTTCTCGGCGACCATGGTGCTCTTTTCAGAGATCACCGGGGCGACGAGCACCTTCAAAAGACGTTCCTGGTTCATGCCAGCATCTCCTCAATCTCGGACACAGCGGCCTTCGTCACCACCACCTTGTCGAAGTAAAGGAGGCAGAGCGGATCGGCGTAACGGGTCGGGACAACGAGCACATCCTTCATGTTGCGGGAAGCGAGGATGAGGTTGTCGGTGAGTTCTTCAGCGCCAACGACGAGAAGAACCTTGTTCTGCAGACCCATCGTCTTGAGCTGCGTGGCAAAAGCCTTGGTCTTCGGGGATTCGACCGCGAAGGATTCGACAACGCAAAGACGTTCGTCGGCAACGAGCTTCGACCAGATGGAAGCCATCGCAGCGCGGTACATCTTCTTGTTGACCTTCTGGCTGAAGTTTTCGTCCGGGGAGTTCGGGAAGGCACGACCGCCGCCACGCCACACCGGGGAAGACGTCATACCAGAGCGGGCACGACCCGTGCCCTTCTGGCGCCAGGGCTTCTTGGTGGAGTGATGCACAGCTTCACGGGTGAGCTGAGCACGCGTACCAAGACGCGCATTAGCCTGGAAAGCGACCACGATCTGGTGCACCAGAGCTTCATTGTATTCACGACCGAACACGGCTTCGTTGACATCAACGGTCTTGCCCTGTTCGTTCAGGAAATTGAGTTCCATTGTTTCGCTCCTTACGCCTTAACAGCCGGACGGACGATCACTTCGCCGCCCTTGGCGCCGGGAACAGCACCGCGAACCAGCAGAAGCTGACGTTCAGTGTCAACGCGCGCAATGATGAGGTTCTGCGTCGTGCGCTGCACATCGCCCAGATGACCGGCCATACGCTTGCCGGGGAAAACGCGGCCCGGGTCCTGACGGTTACCGATAGAACCAGGGGCACGGGTCGTCACGGAGTTACCGTGGGACGCGCGGTTGGACGAGAAGTGGTGACGCTTGATACCACCCTGGAAACCCTTACCGATGGTCGTGCCGGTCACGTCGACCTTCTGACCTTCCGTGAACATTTCGGCCTTGAGGGCCATGCCGGGCTTGAATTCGGCAACCTGTTCAGCTTCGATATGGAACTCTTTGAGCATGCTGCCAGCTTCAACGCCAGCCTTAGCAAAATGGCCAGCAAGGGGCTTGCTCACGCGCGTGGGCTTCTTGGAGCCGAACGCGACTTGGATTGCATTGTAGCCGTCGGTTTCAACCGTCTTCACCATAGTGACACGGTTGTTCGACACATCGAGCACAGTCACGGGAACGGACACGCCGTCTTCCGTGAAAATGCGCGTCATGCCGATCTTGCGACCGACGATGCCGAGCTTATCACTCATTGTTTTCTCCACCCCGGCTGCGATTGGCCGGGACCGTTTTCATGAAAAAGCCAACTGGTTCCTGAGTTGTGAACCGTTTGGACTGAAAGGCGCGATTGTAGCTGTGATTCTCTGAGTGTGCAACTCATTTTGCGACTTTTCTTGTGAAGCACAGCTGACAGTCTGAATTTGATTACTGGACCTTGATCTTGACGTCGACGCCAGCCGGGAGGTCAAGCTTCATGAGAGCGTCAACCGTCTTGTCGGTCGGATCAACGATGTCCATGAGACGCTGGTGGGTGCGGATTTCGAGCTGATCGCGGGACGTCTTGTTGACGTGCGGGGAGCGAAGGATGTCGAAGCGCTGGATGCGGGTGGGAAGGGGGACCGGACCACGGACCACGGCGCCGGTGCGCTTGGCGGTGTCGACGATTTCGAGAGCCGACTGGTCGATCAACTTGTAGTCATACGCCTTGAGGCGGATGCGAATGCGCTGAGACTGCATTTCGTATTCCTGTAAAAAAAGAACAGATAAAAGAACAGAGGGAGCGGAGTATACACCCCGCTCCCTCGAGCGATCAAGTCAAATTACCGAAAAAATTCGATTATTCGATGACAGCGGCAACGACGCCAGCGCCGACGGTGTGACCGCCTTCGCGGATGGCGAAGCGGAGACCCTGTTCCATGGCGATCGGGCAGATGAGCTTGACAGTCATCTGGATGTTGTCGCCAGGCATGACCATTTCAACACCTTCCGGCAGTTCGATCGTGCCCGTAACGTCCGTCGTACGGAAGTAGAACTGCGGACGATAGCCCTTGAAGAACGGGGTGTGACGGCCGCCTTCTTCCTTCGTCAGGACGTAGACTTCGCCCTTGAAGTGGGTGTGCGGGGTGATCGTACCCGGCTTGGCGAGAACCTGGCCGCGTTCGACGTCTTCACGCTTCGTACCACGGAGAAGGATACCGACGTTGTCACCGGCTTCGCCTTCGTCCAGGAGCTTGCGGAACATTTCGACGCCCGTGCAGGTCGTCTTCGTCGTCGGCTTGATACCGACGATTTCGATTTCGTCGCCAACGCGGATGACACCACGTTCAACACGACCCGTCACAACCGTACCACGGCCGGAGATCGAGAACACGTCTTCGATCGGCATAAGGAACGGCTGGTCCACGGCGCGTTCCGGCGTCGGGATGTAGGAGTCGAGCTGGTCAGCGAGGGCGAGGATGGCCGGTTCGCCGATCGGGGACTGGTCGCCTTCGAGAGCGAGCTTGGCGGAACCCTTGACAATGGGGATCGTGTCGCCCGGGAAGTCGTAGTTGGACAGAAGGTCACGGACTTCCATTTCGACGAGTTCGAGAAGTTCTTCGTCGTCGACCATGTCGCACTTGTTCAGGAACACGATGATGTACGGAACACCGACCTGACGAGCGAGAAGGATGTGTTCGCGCGTCTGGGGCATCGGACCGTCAGCAGCGGAGCACACGAGGATGGCGCCATCCATCTGGGCAGCACCGGTAATCATGTTCTTCACGTAGTCAGCGTGACCCGGGCAGTCAACGTGAGCATAGTGACGGGTGGCCGTTTCGTATTCAACGTGAGCGGTGTTGATGGTGATGCCGCGGGCCTTTTCTTCAGGAGCGGCGTCGATCTGGTCATAAGCCTTGGCTTCGCCACCGAACTTCTTGGAGAGGATCGTGGTGATAGCAGCCGTCAGCGTGGTCTTACCATGGTCCACGTGACCGATCGTGCCCACGTTAACGTGGGGCTTGGTACGTTCAAACTTACCCTTGGCCATCTTTGGCTCCTGAACAAGCTCCCAGCTCCCGGGAAGGAACTGGAATTATTTAAAGAGAAGGAAAAAATTAGTGGTGCCCATGATGCGGATCGAACGCATGACCTCTCCCTTACCAAGGGAGTGCTCTACCACTGAGCCACATGGGCACGCTTCATGGAGCGGGTGAAGGGAATCGCAGGAGGAGTTGCTCCATCTGGATCTAGTGTCCTTCCGCGCTGCATTTGAGAAATTCGCTTTGCGAAAGTTTCGCTGGTGGAGAGGGATGGATTCGAACCATCGTAGGCGTAAGCCAACAGATTTACAGTCTGCCCCCTTTAGCCACTCGGGCACCTCTCCGTAACGAGGATTTGAATTATGCAGACGTCTTTTCGAACTGTCAATAGCACTTCTTCAAAAAGGCTTAAATTCCGTATTACTACTTAAAAACAATCCCCTTCCCCTAAGATCTCATGCGTATACACTAGACAAACAACCGCATTCACAACCGCCTGCAGGGCCCCGCGTCAATGCCTTCGCTCGACTCGATCATCACCTTCAGCACGCTTGCCGCGCTCGTACAGTTCGGCATCATCATCAGCGTCATCCTGCGCGTCATGCTCACGCGCCACCCGCCCGGATCAGCGTTTGCGTGGATTCTCATCACCACACTTCTCCCCTACTTCGGCTTCATCCTCTACCTTCTCTTCGGCGAACGTCCGATCGGCCAACTCCGAGCCACGCGTTTTCGCAAGCATCTCGCGCACCTTAAGGAGCTCTCGCGCCAGAAGCTCACTCCTACGGGGCCGCTGCCGCGCCACCTCGCCAGACACCGCACGCTCATACATCTGGCGACCCGCATGGGGAACCTTCCCGTAACGTCGGGCACCGAAATCAGGCTTCTCTCCTCCTCAGACGACACGTTCGCCGCCATCATCAGCGACATTGAAGCCGCCTGCAGCTCAATCGACATGGAGTTCTACATCTGGCATCCGGGCGGCGAGGCCGACAAGGTGGCCGCCTCGCTCCTCAAGGCCCATGAGCGCGGCGTGCGCGTGCGCATTCTCGTCGACGACTTCGGCTCGCGCGCCTTCCTCAAGAGCGACACCTGCAGGGCGTTCCGCAATGCAGGGATCGAAGTCGCCAAGGCCATGCCCATGCGGCTCCTGCACTTCTTCGGCCTTCAGCGCGTCGACCTGCGCCTCCACCGCAAGACCATCATCATCGACAACGAGATTGGCTACACGGGCAGCCTGAACATGATCGACCCGCACACCTACGACGCCGCGCGCACCGTCGGCCCCTGGGTCGACGCCATGGTCCGCCTCACCGGCCCCGCCGTGCAGAGCCTGCGCGCCACCTTCCTGATCGACTGGGCCATCCAGCCCGACGGGGACCCCTCAGACCTCGAGCGGGTCCACTCCGTCCCTCCGATCCCACAGCTCGGCACGGCCACGATCGTCACGGTGCCCTCAGGTCCCTACGGTCAAAAGGACCCGAACCTTTACCTGCTGCTCGACACCATCAACGCCGCACGCTTCAACATCACCATCACGACGCCCTACTTCGTTCCCAACGAAGGCCTTGCCACGGCCCTTCTGAGCGCCGCATACAGAGGCGTGAAGATCAGACTGATCGTACCCGCCAACGCCGACAGCAAGGCCGTCACCTGGGCCGCCCGACGCTACTTCGACGACATGCTCTCCGCCGGCGTCGAAGTGCTCCTCTACAACGGAGGACTGCTGCACACCAAGTCCATCTCCGTCGACGACGAATATGCCGTCTTCGGCACCGTCAACTTCGACAACCGCAGCATTCACCTCAACTTCGAGATGATGCTGCTCATCTTCGACGCCTGCTTCATTCACGACCTAAAAAAGCTGCACGACTCCTATGCGGAGCAGTGCAGCCGTCTCGACCCCGAAACCTGGTACCGGCGCCCCGTGTCCGAGCGCCTCAAGGAAGGGGCCTGCTATCTGATTTCTCCTCTGCTTTAAGGAGAGTTACTTTCGCTCCTCGATATCCTCGACGTCGTTCATCTTCCACTTCTTGTTGTCCGACGTCTTGATGCTGAGCACCGTCGTCTCCGTGCGCGTCTCACGCACGTCTTCACGAGCGCCCTGCTCGGAAGCCTGACGACTTGCGGCGGCACGGCTCATCGCCTCGTACCAGTCGGTGGTGCCGCCCGCCTGCCTGGCCTTCCACCATGCCCATCCCCAGGCGACAAGCCCCATCACCATGACGGCGGCGATGACCGCAAGCACCACGGGCAGCATCAGGAAGCCGAGACCGACAAGCACGGCGAACGAAACCAACCCGATCAGGATGCGAACAAAGGGGTTTCCTGACGTCTGAAAAACATAGAGCGGCATAAGCGTCTTTCTCCGATAGGCCTCCGGCGTCTTCAAGTTCTGTGGCACATTGCCGGAGCTTCACATTCAAGTATAAGAGGCGGCCCCGTTCCGCGGCGGCCCCTCATCTATTTCCTTCTAGATGGGGACGAATACACCCCGGGACAAGCGTTCGGGTTGTAAACATTCGTACCCTCAGAAGAATGAACGCAACTATGAGGCCGTTTCCGCCCCACGAAGCGTCATGTTTTTGTAAGATAGCAGACCACCCTATAATTGATCGATCAGCAGGCATCCCCTCACTCAAAAAAACGGATGCTTATCCGTGCAGCTTGCCGGTCAAGCAATGCTCAGTTTTCATTCCCAGAACAGCTTCCAAGCAGTTGTCCTGAGCCACCAAAGAAGATTTATGGACGCAGATAACAAAAACACTCTTCCGGACGTTCAGTCCGCGCGCGACGGCCGCAACATCGCCATCGACCGCGTCGGCGTTCGCGGCATCACCGTTCCCATTACGGTGGAGACCAAGGAAGACACCCTTGCCACCGTCGCCACCGTCGAAATGACCGTGTCGCTTCCTGCAGACAAAAAGGGCACGCACATGTCCCGCTTTGTCGCGCTCATGGAAGAGCATTCCGAACCGCTCAACGTGGACGTCGTCCGCTCTCTCATGGCCGACATGCTCAAGCGTCTTGACGCCGTTGACGGCACGATCGAGCTTCGCTTCCCGTTCTTCATCCGCAAGTGCGCCCCCGTCAGCAAGCTCACCAGCCTCATGAACTACGAGGCCGCCTGGATTGCCGACAGCCGCGGCGGCGTCATCACCGTCCGTCAGGAAACTGCCACTCCCGTGACGAGCCTCTGCCCCTGCTCCAAGGAAATCTCCCGCTACGGCGCTCACAACCAGCGCTCCCGCCTGACGGCCTCCGTCGAGCTTTCCGCTCCGATGAGCCTCGAAGAGCAGATCGCCTATAGCGAGGAGGCCGCCTCCTGCCAGCTCTGGGCCCGCCTGAAGCGCTCCGACGAAAAGTACGTCACGGAATACGCCTACGATCATCCGAAGTTCGTCGAAGACATCGTTCGCGACATGGCCGCCGCTCTCAACAAGGAAGAGCGCGTCGTCGCCTACCGCGTCGAGGCTGAAAACTTCGAATCCATCCACAATCACTCCGCCTACGCCTACATCACGCACGACAAGCGCTGATGCCCGCCAGGCACTGATACGTTCACAGCGTCGGCCTGTTGTCTGAACGGACGGCAGGCCGTTACGTTTTCCCGATCCCTTTCAGATGTGTCCTCACTCCCGAAAAGGTACACTGTGACGATCAGGAAAACGAACCCATCACTCACACGACACTCATCATGCTCGCTCAGCAAAAAGAGGCTCTGACCTCCCTCATTTCCGCCGCGCTCGAAACGCTCGGCGTCACCGGCGTCACCGTCATTCTCGAACGCCCGAAGATGCCCGAACACGGCGACGTCGCCTGTACGGTCGCCATGCAGCTCGCTCGCGCCCTCAAGAAGAACCCGCGCGAGATCGCCACGCAGATCGTCGAGGCCCTCAAGGCCAACCCCGAAAGCGAAGCTCTCATCAAGTCGGTCGAAATCGCCGGCCCCGGCTTCATCAACCTCCGCATTCAGGACAACGCCCGCCAGGAAATCATCCGTCAGGTCCTCAAGGCCGGCACGTCCTTCGGCTGCGGCGACGCCCACAAGAACCAGTCCGTTCTTCTTGAGTTCGTGTCCGCCAACCCGACCGGCCCGCTTCATCTCGGCCACGCCCGTCAGGGCGCCCTCGGAGACGTGCTTGCCAATCTTCTCGCCACTCAGGGCTGGAAAGTCACCCGCGAGTTCTACTACAACGACGCCGGCGTTCAGATCGGCAATCTCGCCGAATCCATCCGCCTGCGCGCCCGCGAGCTCAAGGGTGAAGCCGTCGAACTTCCTGAAAACGCCTATCACGGCGAATACGTGATCGCCATCGCCCGCGACTACCTTGACTGCAAGCCCGTGCATGCGCATGACGGCACGGTCATCGAATCCAAGGGCGACCTTTCCGACACCGACTGCATCCGTCGCTACGGCGTCGCCTATCTGCGCAACGAGCAGGACGACGACCTTGATGCGCTCGGCGTACACTTCGACAACTTCTACCTCGAGTCCTCGCTCTACGCCTCCGGCCGCGTGCAGGCCGCCGTGCAGTCCATGATCGACTCCGGCCGCACCGAAGAACGCGACGGCGCCCTCTGGCTCAAGACCACCGAATGCGAAGACCTCGGCATTCACGACGACAAGAACCGCGTGATGCGCAAGGTCGACGGCACCTTTACCTACTTTGTGCCCGACGTCGCCTACCACCTTGCCAAGTTCGAGCGCGGCTTCACCAAGGCCGTCAACATTCAGGGCTCCGACCATCACGGCACGATTGCCCGCGTCCGCTGCGGCCTTCAGTGCTGCGCGCTCGCCCGTCAGATGAGCATCCCGAAGGAATTCCCCGAATACATCCTTCACAAGATGCTCTCCGTCGTGAAGGACGGCGAACCCGTCAAGATGAGCAAGCGCTCCGGCAACTACGTCACGCTGCGCGACCTCGTCGACATGGCCGGCCAGGACGCCGCCCGCTTCTTCCTCGTTGCCCGCAAGGCCGATGCCGAATTCGTCTTCGACATCAACCTCGCCCAGCAGAAGAGCGACGAAAACCCCGTCTACTATCTGCAGTACGCCCACGCCCGCATCTGCTCCGTGTTTGCGAACGCCAAGGAAAAGGGCTACGAAGTTCCGTCCGCCGACGAACTCATCAAGGCCGATCTCTCTAGCCTCGTGAGCGAGCAGGCCATGGACCTGATGGCCAAGATCGCCGAATATCCGTCGCTTCTCACGCTGGCCGCCAAGGACCATGCGCCGCACATGCTCTGCTACTACCTGAAGGAGCTCGCCGCGGCCTTCCACACGTTCTACAACGCCGAACGCGTCGTGATCGAGAACGATGTCGAGCGCAACGCCCGCCTCGCTCTCCTTGCCGCCACCCGCCAGGTGCTCGGCAACGGTCTCGCGCTTCTCGGCATCAGCGCGCCTGAATACATGGCCCGCCGCGAAGATGCTTAATCAAGAGGACTATCCACAGTGGCCCGTACCAATCTTGCTTCCGGCTTTGCCGGCTTTCTGATCGGCGTCGTCACCGGCTGCGCAATCTGCGCAGCCGCGGCGGTGTTCATCACCAACAGCCCGATCCCCTTCGTCGAGAAGGTTCAGAAGGTGACCGCTGACGTCGACCCCGCCCAGAAGCTCGCGGGCGGCATCGATCCGAACCGCGCCCTCAATGAGCAGCAGGAAAAGAGCGCCGAACAGGACGATTCGTCCGGCGTCAAGACCGTGACCGTCGCTCCGCCGGTCCAGTCCCAGCCTCAGTCTCAGACGCCCGCCGCCGGAGCTGGCGGCAGCTACTGGCTGCAGGCCGGTGCTTTCAAGGAAGAGAAGAGCGCCCATGACCTTACGGGCTCCCTCGCCCTCACCGCAGGCATCAGCAATGTGCAGGTGGTGAAGGCGGGCAGCGTCTGGCGCGTCCGCATCGGCCCCTTCGACAACAAGCTGGAGGCGTCTGAAGTCCAGAGCCAACTCGACAATCAGGGCATTCAGACCACGGTGGTCCGCTGAGTCCTCTAGAGTCCAAGCAAAAAGAGCAGTCCTCATGGGCTGCTCTTTTTTTGTTTCATGCGGATCCCCGTCGGCTCAGCTTTCCGCCGCCACGATGTCGAGCACGGCGTCGCCGTAGTTGACGAGCTTCTTCTCGCCAACACCTGAGATGCGTCTCAGGGCCTCAGGGGACGTCGGGCGCTCGCGCACTATCTCCAGCAGGGTCGCATCCTTGAAGATGACGTAGGGAGGCTTGCCGAGGCTCTTCGCCTCATCACTCCTCCACTGGCGCAGCGCTTCGTAGAGGCTTCTGTCACGCTTGGAGAACTCCTGCAGCAGGGCCTCCGTCTGCGAATGCTCGCGGCGCTTCCTGCGCGTTTCCGCCACACGCTTTCTCACGCTGATCTTCATGTTGCCCCGCAGCAGGTCGCGGGCAGCCTCTCCAAGGCTCAGCGCATTGCGCGCCGTCGGATCCACCCAGACGACATGGCGTGCGACAAGCTGGCGAAGCAGAATCCGCCACTCGGCCGCCGACAGGTCCTGTCCGATGCTCCAGGTCGAGAGCTTGTCGTGGGAAAAGCGAGCCACGCGGTCCGTCATGTTGCCCATCAGCACGTCGATGACGTGCTGAGCGCCGAAGCAGACGCCGCTCGCCTCGCGAATGCGGTAGATGCAGGAGATGAACTTTTTGGCGGGCACCGTCATGTCGAGGAGGTCGGGCGGCTCGAGGCAGTTGTCGCAGTGACCGCAGGGCTCGGACTTTTCGCCGAAGTAGGCCAGAAGCCTCTGCCTTCGACAGTCGGGCGCCTCGGCCAGACCGAGCATGGCATCGAGCTTCTGCGTACAGAGCTGCTTGTGCATCTCGTCCGCATCACTCGCATCGATGAAGAAGCGCTGGTTGACGACGTCGTTGAGGCCGTAGGCCATCCAGGCGTCGGCGGGCTCGCCGTCGCGTCCCGCGCGCCCCGTTTCCTGAAAGTAGCCTTCGATCGACTTGGGCATGTCCACGTGCGCCACGAAGCGCACGTTCGGCTTGTCGATGCCCATGCCGAAGGCGATGGTCGCCACCATCACGATGCCGTCCTCACGCAGGAACCTTGCCTGATTGCGAGCCCTCTCCTCTGCGGGAAGGCCCGCATGATAGGGCAGCGCCTCGATACCGCAGCCCGAGAGGTACTGCGCAATCTCCTCGGTCGTGCGGCGGGCCAGGCAGTAGACGATGCCGCTGTCACCCGAATGCTCGTACTTGATGAAGTTGAGGAGCTGCTCCTTGATGTTGCGCTTGTCGACGATGCGGTAGAAGATGTTCGGCCTGTCAAAGCTCGCCACGAACTCCCTGGCGTCGTTGAGAAGCTTTCCGACGATCTCCGCCCTCGTCTTCTCGTCGGCCGTGGCCGTGAGCGCAATGCGGGGAACCTGAGGATAGCGGGTCCTCAGCAGCTCCAGCTCTCCGTACTCGGGACGGAAGTCATGTCCCCAGACGCTCACGCAGTGCGCCTCGTCAATGGCGAAGAGCGAGACGTTGACCCTGTCGAGCAACGAGAGCATAGAACTCATCATCAGGCGCTCGGGCGCCACGTAGAGCAGATCCAGCCTGCCCGACAGAAGCTCGTCCTTCACTCTGGAGGCCTCCTCGGGCGTGAGAGACGAGTTGAGATAGGCCGCCTTCACGCCGACTTCGTCCAGCGCATCGACCTGATCCTGCATGAGGGCGATCAGGGGGGAGACCACGACGGCCACGCCGTCGCGCAGCAGCGCGGGAATCTGATAACAGAGGCTCTTGCCACCGCCTGTCGGCATCAGCACCAGAGCGTCCCTGCCCGACACGACGGTTTCAACCACCTCCTCCTGAAAGCCCCTGAAGGACTCGTAGCCGAAAACCTGATTTAGCACCTCGATCGGGGTATTGAAACGTCGCATATCGTCGGATGAAGTCAAAAAAATTGCCGAAGTCAAACTTCGGCAATTTTAAATCAGCAGGGCGGCGCAAGTCCGTCCCTGCATTTCGGAAGGATTACTCCCCGCGTTCCAGACGCTCGGCGCGCTGGCAGGCGGCGATCGTGAAGAGCGCGTCGCTCGAGGAGTTCAGGGCCGTTTCGCAGGAGTCCTGGAGCACGCCGATGATGAAGCCAACGGCGACCACCTGCATGGCGGTGTTCTGATCGATGCCGAAGAGACCGCAGGCAAGCGGGATGAGCATCAGGGAGCCGCCCGGCACGCCGGAGGCGCCGCAGGCGCAGATCGAGGCCACGAAGGAGAGGAACACGGCCGTGCCGAGGTCAACGGGAATGTTGAGCGAATAGGCGGCGGAAAGCGTCAGCACGGTGATCGTGATGGCGGCGCCGGCCATGTTGATCGTGGCACCCACGGGAATCGAAATGGAGTAAGTGGATTCAGGCAGGCCGAGGCGACGGCAGATTTCCAGATTGACCGGAATGTTCGCGGCGGACGAGCGGGTGAAGAAGGCGGCCACGCCGGATTCGCGGAGCGTCATCAGCGTCACGGGGAACGGATTCTTGTGGGTGCAGAACCAGACGAGGAACGGATTGATGACAAGAGCCACGAAGAACATGGAGCCGAGAAGCACCACGAGAAGCTGGATGTAGCCGATGAAGACTTCGGCGCCGGTCGTGGCGAAGGTGTTCGCAACGAGGCCGAAGATGCCGACGGGGGCGAAGCGGATCACGAGGCGGACCACGAACTCGACGCCCTTGGCGGCGTCATTGAGCACTTCGCGCGTGGCGACGGTGCCATGGCGCAGCACGACGCCCATGGCGATGGCCCAGGCGAGAATGCCGATGTAGTTGCCGGACGAGATGGCGTGGACGGGATTGTCAACGACGTTGAGAATCACGTTGCCGAGCACCTCGCCGATGCCGCCGGGGGTGGTGGCCACAGCGTCGGTCGCCGTCAGGATGAGCTTCGTGGGGAACATGAAGCTCGCCACGACCGCAACGATGGCGGCGGAGAAGGTGCCTATCAGATAGAGGACGATGATCGGCTTGATGTGGAGGTTTTCGCCGGACAGGTTCTGGTTCGCAATCGAACTCATCACGAGCACGAACACCAGAATCGGGGCGACGGCCTTAAGAGCCGTCACAAAGACGGTGCCGAGGAAGCCGCAGCTGACGGCTGCGGCGGGAGCCGCATAGGCAAGCGCAATGCCAAGTACCAGACCGACCAAAATCTGCTTGACAAGCGATGCCTGCAGGAACGGCATCGCAAAATTGAAGACTCGCTTCATTGTTGTACTCCAGGTGACATTCTTCTTTCGTACGGCCTTTTTCTGCCTTCGGCGACCAAGCCTCGGCGGCATTCGTACGCATTTGTTTACATTACCAAAAACTTCACCTCCAACACCCTCTTCTTCCAAGCTTCACAGCCACCAAAATGTCAATCAGATTTACAACTGTTGATTCGCATCAAAGCGACTGGGTGGGTTCCGCCTAGGCTCAGCCCGGCCTCTCCGGCCTGCGGCAGCCCTTCGGCCCCTTCCGCGCCGCCCTGCGACTCGCGGTAATATTGGATCTTCGTCAGCTTCTTTCCGCGCCCCTGTCCCATGATGAGAAAGCCTGCAATTGGGTTTGTTCTTGCCTGCGTCTTCCTCGACGCACTGGGCATCGGGCTCATTGTTCCTGTTCTTCCGAGGCTCATCGGATCGCTCGCTGACACGCGCGACCTGCAGACCAGCTGGTACGGCGCAATCATGGTGAGCTACGGCCTGATGCAGTTCTTCTTCGCGCCCATCCTCGGCGCCCTTTCTGACCGCATCGGACGGCGTCCCGTGCTGCTTACGGGCATTCTCGGCCTTTCGATCATGATGATCGTGCCCGCCGTCAGCCAGTCCCTGCCCTTCATCCTGCTCTCGAGACTTGTCGGCGGCATGATGAGTTCCAACATCGTGGTGGCGCAGGCCTACATCGCCGACGTGACGCCCTCTCACCAGCGCATCGCCTCCTTCGGCAAGATCGGCGCAATCTTCGGGATTGCCTTCGTGCTCGGCCCCGCCGTGGGCGGCGTGCTCGGCCAGACCGATCCCAAAATTCCGTTCTTCGTCGCAAGCGCCATCTGCGCCCTCAACTTCCTCTACGGCTTCTTCATCCTTCCCGAGAGCCTCAGGGTCAGGTCGACGGCTCCGCTCTCCCTCGGACGCCTCAACCCGTTCTCCGCCATCTGGAGCCTGGCAGGCAACCTCAGTCTTCGCCCGCTGCTCGTCGTCATCACACTCTTCACGCTTGCACAGAGCCTGATGCAGTGCACCTGGGCGCTCTACACGGAATACCGCTACGCCTGGACGCCGCTCATGATCGGCATGTCGATCTTTGCGCTCGGCCTCTCGATCAGCCTCACGCAGGGCTTCATCCTGCCGCGTCTCGTCCAGAAGCTCGCGCCGGGACACATCATCGTGACGGGCCTCCTCATCGGCCTTTCCTCCATGCTCGTCATCGCGCTTTCGCCGTCGGGCGCGGTGAGTCTCGCCATGGTCTGCCTCTTCGCCGTCATGGGCATCGTGGGGCCGACCATTCAGGGCCTCATCAGCAGGCGCTGCGAAGCAAGCACACAGGGCGTCAACATGGGAGCGGTCAGCTCGCTCAACAGCTTCACGGGCGCCATCTCGCCGCTCATCGGCACTCCTCTGCTCATGATCACGGCGGACCACCACATGCATCCCGTCCTTGCAGGCGCGCCCTACCTTGCCACCGTTCTACTCATCGCCTGCGCGCTCGCTCTGACATTGAAGACGAACGTCGGCGGCGATTGAAGGTCAACGGCCCCTACAGCCCATAACGAAAGAAGCACCGTTGGAAAACGGTGCTTCCTTCATTTTTTACGGCCCGTCCGGTCTCTTGACCGGACGGCATCAGGTGCATCAGATGGACTCGGGCACCATGTCGATCGCGCCGCAGGGACACTCGTTGGCGCAGATGCCGCAGCCCTTGCAGTACTCGTAGTTGATGCGGAACTTCTTGCCGGGACCGAGCTTGATGATGGCATTGTCAGGACAGACGCCGTAGCAGTTGTCGCACTCGAAGCAGTTGCCGCAGGACATGCAGCGGCGGGCCTCGAAGAGCGCAGTCTGCTCGGTGAGCCCCTGGACCACCTCGTCGAACGTCGTCTGACGGCGAACGAGGTCAAGCTGGGGACGCACGGACTTGGGCGCATCCGCGTAGTACCACGTGTTGAGACGGCCGAAGGTCGCGGGCTGGCGTTCTTCGGCGGCAGGCATCGGACGACCGGCAAGCCAGGCATCGATCGAGCGGGCGGCTCGCTTGCCATGGCCGATCGCCACGGTCACGTTGCGCTCGCCCGGCACCATGTCGCCGCCGGCGAAGATGCCGGGACAGCCCGTCATCATCGAACCGTCGACCACGACGCTGCCGTTCTCCATCTGAAGGTCGTCGATGCCTTCGAGGAACTTCAGGTTCGTCTCCTGACCGAGGGCGAGCACGACGCTGTCGGCGCTCACCGTCTCGAACTCACCCGTCGGGACGGGACGGCCGCTCTCGTCAAGCTTCATCTTCTCGATGCGGATCTCGCCTTCGTCGGCATGCGCAATGGTGGAGAGCCACTTCATGTGCACGCCTTCCTCGATGGCCTCCTCGATCTCGAACTGATGGGCGGGAGCGCGCTCGCGGGTGCGGCGGTAAACGACCAGCGGCTCGGCGCCAAGGCGCTTTGCGGTGCGGGCCACGTCGATGGCGGTGTTGCCGCCGCCGTAGACCACCACGCGGCGGCCCAGAAGCGGCTGCTCCTCGCCTTCCATGGAGCGGAGCACCGTAACGGCGTCAAGCACGTGCGCGGCGTCGCCGGCGGGAATGTAGGCTCGGCGGGCAAGGCTTGCGCCAACGCCGAGGAACACGGCGTCAAAGCCGCCTTCCTTCATTTCGGCGGCCAGATCGGTCACCTCGCGGGAGAGCTCGAACTTCACGCCAAGCTCGGCGATGCGCGCGATCTCCTTGTCAAGAACCTCACGGGGCAGACGGTACTTCGGAATGCCGTAGCGCATCATGCCGCCTGCGGCCTTGGCGCCGTCGCGCACGCAGACCTCATGACCCATGCGGGCGAGATGGTAGGCGGCGGAAAGGCCTGCAGGACCTGCGCCCACGACAAGAACGCGCTTGCCGCTCTTCGTCTCGGGCTTCTTGAACGACCAACCGTTTTCAAGCGCATGGTCGCCGAGAAAGCGTTCGACGGCGTTGATGCCGACGGACTCGTCGAGCTCGCCGCGATTGCAGGCGGACTCGCACGTGTGGTAGCACACGCGGCCCATGCAGGCGGGGAAGGGATTGTCCTCGACGATCTTCTCCCAGGCGTGACGGTAGTCGCCGCTTTCAGCATGGTAGAGCCATGCCTGGCACTGCTCGCCGGCGGGACACTTGGCATTGCACGGAGGGAGGCGGTTCACATAGACCGGGCGCAGCGTGCGCCAGCTTCCGGTGCGGTTGGCCAGCGACGTGCCGACATCGAGCGTAATGGCAAAGGGTTTGCTGCTCACAGATATCTCCTAATCTTCTCTATCAAAAGTGATGAGCACGCTCATCACCCTGAACCGCCGTCGGATGCGTTTCGACCTCTTCCTCGTCGATCAGGCCGTAGTCCTTGATATTGCGGTCCGCCATGGCCTGAATGCGGGCGATGACGGTGAGGTCCGCGTTCTTGCCGAACAGGTGGGCGAAGCGCTTCTGCGGCTTCAGATACTGCTCGACGGGAATCTTGCGGCGGATCTTGCTCACGCCGGTGACTTCACCGTATTCAGCCTCGAAAACGGGGAAGATGCCGGTCTGCTGAGCCATGCGGGCCATCTGAACCGTCAGGCCGGAACCGTGTCCCCAGCCGAGCGGGCAAGGCACGAGAATGTGGATGTAGCGGGCACCGCGCACGCTCATGGCCTTCGTCACCTTGCGCTCAAGATCGCGAAGATCGGCCACGGTCGCCGTCGCGACGTAGGGAATGCCGTGCGCCATTGCGATGAGCGGCACGTCCTTGCCCTGGCCCCAGGCGTTGCCGGGTTCGTCGCCCGCGACCTGGGTCGTCGCCGTGCGGGCGGCGGGAGGCGTGGCGGACGAGCGCTGCACGCCCGTGTTCATGTAGGCCTCGTTGTCGTAGCAGATGTAGAGCACGTCATCGTTGCGTTCGAACATGCCGGAGAGGCAGCCGAACCCGATGTCGGTCGTGCCGCCGTCGCCGCCCATGGCGATCACGCGGGTTTCAGCGCCGCCCGACTTCTTCGCCTTCACCTTGAAGGCGGCGGCCATGCCGGTCGCCACCGCCGCAGTGTTGCCGAAGAGGGAGTGGAACCAGGGCAGCTGCCAGCTCGTTTCAGGATAGGGCGTCGAGAAGACTTCAAGGCAGCCCGTGGCGTTGGCCGCGGCCAAACGGCCGTTCACGGCGCGCATCGCCGCATCAACCGCGTAGCGGGCGCCGAGCGCCTCGCCGCAGCCCTGACAGGCGCGGTGACCGGACGTGAGCGCATTGGTGCGCTCCATGGAGGCCTGCCCCGCACGCTCTTCAGGCGTGACAAGACGGTTGCCTACGGTGAAGGTTCCCGTTTGATAGAAATGTACGACCTCGCTCATTCTTTAAATCTCCTCGCCCTGAAGAATCTTTCTTTCATTCACTTCACGGTTCAACGATTCGGCCACGGGGCCGGTGTGGCGCTGTTCGGCCTCGCGGGCCAGCTGATGCTCGACAAGCGTCCTGTCAAGGTCGAGAAACACCGTTTCGTCGGGGAGCGTACCGTTGCAGGCGGACTCGAACACCGCGCGCAGGCTCGCCTTCGTGACCGCGCGGCCGCCAAGGCCGGCAATGACGCTGCGAAGCTCCACGGGCTCCCTGCGGACGGCCTTGAGCACGTCGAGATAGAGCGCGCCGCCGCTGCCTGCGCTCACCATGCGTTCGAGCACGACGAGCGTCTTGACGGACTTGACGGCCTCGCGAAGGGCTTCGTCGGGGAACGGACGATAGCTCTTGAGGCAGAGCACGCCGATCCTGACGCCCGCCTCGCGCATTTCGTCCACCGTGTCCTTGATCGTGCCGAGGATGGAGCCCATGGCAAGCACGCAGACCTCCGCATCCTCCATGCGATAGGTGTCGAGCAGACCGCCCGACTTGCGGCCGAAGCGCTCTGCGAAGTCCGCAGACGCCTTTTCAATGGCAGGCAGCGCATCGAGCATGCGCTTGTGGGCAAGCCAGCGGACTTCCGTGAAGGCCTCGGGGCCGACCATGGCGCCGATCGAGTACGGATGATCGGGATCGAGCACCTGACGCGGCTCATAGGGCGGCAGGAACGCGTCGACGTCCTCCTGGGAGGGAATGTCCATGCGCTCGAAGGCGTGGGTGAGCACGAAGCCGTCCATGCAGACCATGACGGGCAGCGAGAGCTCCTCCGCGATGCGGAAGGCCTGGATGTGCAGGTCGACGGCCTCCTGATTGGTCTCCGCAAAGAGCTGGATCCAGCCGCTGTCGCGCTGGCTCATGGAGTCCGAATGGTCGTTCCAGATGTTGATCGGTGCGCCGATCGCACGGTTGGCGACCGTCATGACGATCGGGAGTCCGAGACCGGACGCGTTGTAGACCGCCTCGACCATGAAGAGCAGGCCCTGGGAGGCGGTGGCCGTATAGGCGCGGGCGCCGGCAACCGATGCGCCGATGGCAACGGACATGGCCGCGAACTCGCTCTCGACGTTGATGTACTCGCAATCCTTGAGGACGCCCTTGCGGCAGAGCGCGCCAAGGGCCTCGACGATGTGGGTCTGCGGCGAGATCGGGTACGCGCAGACGACTTCGGGGCGGCAGAGCGCCACGGCCTGGGCAACGCCCTGGCTGCCTTCCAACTGCTTAAGCATGAACACCTCCGAGCATCGACTTGACCGAATCAAAGGCCAGCTTCGCGACTTCGGCGTTGGCCTGGGCGACACGGCCCGAGAACTTTTCGTTGTAGGCGGCGATGACGCTTTCGAGCTTCATGCTGCCCGTCATGGCGGCCATGCCCGCGAGCATTGCGGCGCCGGGCAGGGGGCGGCCGATCTTTTCAAGAGCATAGGCCGTGGCCGGCACGCAGAGGAAGTGCCCCTCAGGCAGACGCTTCTTCAGATCCTCAAGTCCGAGAGCCTCGGGCGTCTCGCTCGAATTGATGAGTACATAGCCGTCCTCGCGCAGGCCCTTGAACACGTCGACGCTCTCGAGCAGCGTCTTGTCCTGCACGAGCACGACGTCCGGCTCAAGCACGGGCTCCCTCAGGCGGATCTCGGAAGATGCGAGACGGGCGAAGGCCACAACCGGCGCGCCCGTGCGTTCGGAGCCGAAGCTCGGGAAGGCCTGTGCATGATGGCCCTCCATGAAGCCGGCGAGCGCCAGCATCTCCGCAGCCGTAACAACACCTTGTCCGCCGCGGCCGTGAATGCGAATTTGGAACACTGCAGTCCCCCCGTAAAAATGATGGCCGCACCGCTATCTCCTGGGCGGAGCTGCGACCGTTCTGATCCTGTGTCCGAAGCCTCTTTTGAGTCATCGGCAAAACCCGTTAACTCTACCAAGGTTGACACTCATGTATCCGATTATTATGTTTGATTGTATTAGCCCGCGGCCGTGGACGCCTGTCCTATTCACGCTAATCCTCGGCCGACCCGCCCGCAATCTCCGCATTTCGACCGCCATGCCCCTCCGTTCGCCACGTCCTCTTGTCGCTTTTTCCGCAATCGCCTGTGCCGTAGTGCTTGCGGGTTGTTCGTCGCTCCTGCCCCAGGGCACGCCGGGCGTCTCCGGTCAGGACGGCAGGAGCGTCTCCCACTGGCGCGACGCCATCAGCTCCGCCAGCAGGATCTCCACCCGCACGGCCAGGGGCCGCATGCACTTCGTCTGCTCCTACGACGCCAAGGGCTTCTACTGGCGCTTCTCGCATCCCTCGGGAGGGCTCTACCGCGGCAACACCAAGGTGGGCACGCTCAATTCCGACTGGAGCATCACCGCCTCCGACGGCACCACCCTGAAGATGTCCGTCCTCACGAACGGACCGAGGCGAAGCGCCGAGGATCTGACCGACGCCGTCTTCAAGGCCTCGGCCCCGAAGAAGGGAACCTTCGCGGGCGTGCGCTATGTGGAGCGCACCAATACCCGAGGCGGAATGCCGCTCACCAAGTGCTCCGCATCACAGCAGGGACAGCGTCTTTCGCGCCCCTTTGAGGCCGACTACACGTTCTGGCGTTGATGCCTGTTGAAGGCGGAATCACATTCCTGCTCCGATTTTCGGCCAAGATAGGCCAAATTTTGATAAAATTGTAGGTCTTTACTACAAAATTTCATCGGAGAAGCTATTCATGGTTCCTGCCGCTACGACGGTCGGAGGCTATCTGCAAAGCCTTCCCAACGACCGGCGCGTTGCTATGGCGCGAGTCTGCAGCATGATTCGCCGCTCTGCCCGAGGCGTTCGTGAAAGCATGCGCTTCGGACTCGCCTTTTATGAACTCGACGGGCCGCTCTTTGCCGTCGAATCCCATGAAAAGTCGCTTGTCCTCTATCTGGCCGAGCGAGACGTCGTCAAGGATTTCAAAGACAAGATCAAGAACATCGACATCGAGCACTGCCGCGTTGAATTTCCCGATCTTAACTGCCTTTCGCTCGACGTCGTCGAAAAGCTTGTCCGCGCCTCCCTTGTCTGCAGGCGCGCCCGCAAGGCCAGCGCCGAAGAGCCGCCGTCCCAAGCTGATCTCGTCGCCCTCTGGGGCCTGACCGAAAAGGACGTCGAGGCCGCCCCGCCGATCGTGCGCATCACGATCAACCGCGAAGACGAGGAAGCGCCCGCCGCCAAATAAGATGCCGCGCGTCGAACATCAAAAAAGCCTGCAGCTCAAATGCCGCAGGCTTTTTCTTTTTCCCTTCACAGGCTCCCGCTCAGCCGCGGAACTCCCTTCCGATCCATTCCTCGATGATGCGGCTCACCTCCTCGGGACATTCCGTCAGAGGCCAGTGGAAACAGTTGACGACGGCCCAGGAACCGTCGCGAAGACTCCTGACCCATTCCTGCATGCGGCCCGCATCCGTGAAGGTTCCCGACGACGCGCCGATCACCAGCACGGGGAACCCGACGCCGGAGAGATCAGGCGTTTCGCGGCCCACTTCGAGAATGTCGCGCATGTAGCAGGCGGTGTGAATGTGGCCGAGGTCCTTGAGCGGGGACGAGTATTCGTCGATGAAGGCCTGCAGGGCGTCGCCGCCTCGGGCCAACATCTCCCGCGCCTTGCGGTCGTGCGCCCTGAGGCTGTAGTGGGGCATGCGGCGGCGGATGCCGAGCGCATTGAGCATGCGGGCGAGGAACTCCACGGTGACGAGAAGCGGATACTTCCTGCGATGCGCGAGGGCGGAGGGCGTAAGGGCGGACGTCACCAGAGGATCCATCAGCACCATGCCCTGGATTCGGTCCGGGTACAGCACGGCGGCACGCATGGCGATCTGTGCGCCCAGGCTGTGCCCGACAAGCACGGCCTTCTCAATGCCGGCGTCGTCCAGCACCCGCATCAGGTCGGCCGCATGAATCTCAAGCGTCGCCTTTTCGCGGGACTCGCTCGCACCGTGTCCCCTCAGGTCAAGGCGAATGATCCGCCAGCCTTCGCGCAGCGGCGTCTGCTCCGTAAACTCCTCCCAGCGGCTCGCATTGGAGCCCACGCCGTGAATGAGCACGATCGTGCCCGCACACGGGCCGCTCCTGCATGAGGCCACGGCATAGCTGAGGGCTCCGTCTGCGAGCGCAACCTCTCTGTGCTCCTCTCCTTCGACCAGATCAAACAGCAGTTCTTCGGGGCATCCCACTTTCATTTCTCCTGACGGCTACGTTCGATCCAGCGATAGACGGTGCGCTCGCTCACGCCGAGATGCGCGGCAAGGTCGGCTCTGGATCCCTTCCAGCCTCTAATTAAAGCACGCAGGCGCGCCTCCTCGGAGGCGTCCCGCCCCTCGGCAGGAACAGGCTCGTCGTCGAAGAGGGTCTCGACGCCGACGATTTCCCCGCGGCTGAAGATGGCCGCGCGCTCGAGCACGGCCTGCAGTTCGCGCACGTGACCCCGCCACGTGCGGCGGGAAAGCGCCTCGCAGACGCCCGGAGCAAGCCTGAGCTCGAGTCCCTTCGCCTTCAGGCTCTGAAGCGTGAGGCGCACGATCTCGGGCAGGTCCTCCGCACGCTCCTCCAGTCCGGGCACCCGGATCGGGCAGACGCAAAGCCTGTAGTAGAGCTCCTCCCTCAGGACGTCCGCCTCCAGCAGTTCGGCCAGCGACTTTCTCGTTCCGCAGACGAGGCGGATGTCGGCTCGCTCGCAGCTCGCGCCCTCCGTGTCAACCCAGCTGCCCGTCTCGAGCATCCTGAGCACGGCGCCCTGCATGTCGGCCGAGAGCTCCTCGATGCCCTTCAGATACAGCGTGCCGCCGGAAAGACCGAAGGGGGCGGTGAGCTGGAGCTCCCTGCTGAGCTTTGCGGGCGTCAGCCCCCTGCAGTCGACGCAGAGAAAGGAGTGTGCTGCGCGGCGGGAGTTTTCATGAAGCAGGCGGGCGAACTCCCGCTTGCCGCTCCCCGAAGGCCCGATGAAGAGCACGGGCACGTCGAGCGCGGTGACGAGCGAGATCTTCTCGAGGACGGCCTTCGTGGCTGGCGACTCGGCCACGACACCCCTGAGATTCAGGGGCTCCTGGGTGCCGTTTCGGTCCGCAATCGACTCCATGAAGAGCACCGCTCTTCCGTCCGCCCCCTTGAGCGGCGTGCTGCAGAGCTCGAGATAGCGCACGCCCGTCGGCCCGAGCTCCCTGCGCAGCACCGTCTCGGACGCCCCCGTGACGGCCGCGCTCTCAAGCGGACAGCGCTCGCCGCATTCGGCGCAGCACGACGACTTGTGGAAGAGAAGCTCATAGCAGCTCCTTCCTGCAAAATCCTGCCGCCCGTAGCGCCTCACGAAGGCGCGGTTGGCATACGCCACCGTATGGTCCGCCCTCACGAGAAGCCTCGGATCGTCAAACGCGTCGAGGACGGTCTTCAACTCAGAACTGACTGACATATCTGCCACTCCGCATGTCAAACTGACTGCCATACTGACACACTCATGTCGTTTTAGTCAATTTGCAAGTTTTGTTAGAAAGTTCCTGCGGTTTTTTCGGCTCGGACGGCCTTAGCATGAACCTGTTGATGTGCATCCGTCGTATTTCCCAGCAATGAAAACCAACAACGTCTCCCCTGGCAAGTCGAAGCTCGGCCGCGAAATCGCAGTCGTGATCGCGTGCAAGCTTCTCTTCATCTTCGGCCTCTGGTACTTCTTCTTCAGTCCCGAGCATCGTCCCGAAGTGAATGCCGACGTTGTCGGAAACGTCGTGCTGGGCGCTGCGGACGCACCTGCCAAAGCCAATCCAACCAAATAACATCTGGAGTCCTCAATGATCCCATCTGATCTTGTTGACCTGTCCCGCCTTCAGTTTGCGGTGACCGCGATGTACCACTTCATCTTCGTGCCCCTGACGCTCGGACTTTCGTTCATGCTCGTGGCCATGGAAGTGACGTACGTCCTTACCGGCAAGGAAATCTACAAAGACATGACCCGCTTCTGGGGCAAGCTCTTCGGGATTAACTTCGCCCTCGGCGTTGCCACCGGCATCACCATGGAGTTCCAGTTCGGCACGAACTGGGCCTACTACTCCCACTACGTGGGCGACATCTTCGGCGCCCCGCTCGCCATCGAAGGCCTGATGGCCTTCTTCCTTGAGTCCACCTTCATCGGCCTCTTCTTCTTCGGCTGGGACCGCCTCTCCAAGGGCAAGCATCTTGCCGCTACGATCCTCATGGCCGTGGGCTCCAACCTCTCCGCCCTCTGGATTCTCGTTGCCAACGCCTGGATGATGAATCCCGTCGGCGCTGAGTTCAACTTCCAGACGATGCGAATGGAAATGGTCGACTTCTGGGCCGTTCTCACGAACGAATGGGCTCAGGCCAAGTTCGTCCACACCGTCGCCGGCGGCTACATGACGGGCGCCATCTTCGTGATGGCCATCTCCGCCTACTACATGCTCCGCCGTCAGGACCTGCAGTTCGCCCGCTCCTCCTTCCGCCTCGCCGCCGTCTTCGGCATGATCGCCACCCTGATGACCATCCAGATGGGCGACGAATCCGGCTACCTCGTCACGAAGGACCAGCCGACCAAGATCGCCGCCATGGAAGCCATCTGGGAAACGCATGAGGCTCCGGCTCCGCTGACGCTCTTCGCCATCCCCGACGAAGCCGCCCAGACGAATCACGCCCAGATCGACGTGCCCTGGCTCTTCGGCCTGATGGGCACCCGCTCCCTCTCCACCGAGATTCCGGGCATCAAGGAGCTCACGGCCCAGGCCGAGCAGCGCATCGTCAACGGCCAGAAGGCCATCGGCGTACTTGAACAGCTCCGCAAGGATCCCGCCAACGAACAGCTCCGCGAACAGTTCCTCGCCGTGCGCGACGACCTCGGCTTCGGTCTTCTCCTGAAGCGCTACACGAACGACGTCAACGCCGCCACGCCCGAAATGATCAAGCAGGCTGCCGCCGACACGATTCCGTCCGTGACCCCGATGTTCTGGTCCTTCCGCATCATGGTCGGCTCCGGTCTGGCCATGGCCCTCGTCTTCGTCCTCGGCCTCTTCTATTCCTTCAGGAATGAAATCGCCGAGAAGGCCTGGTACCTGCGCCTCGCCGTGCTGGCCCTGCCGCTTCCCTGGATCGCCAGCGAAGCCGGCTGGTTCGTCGCCGAATACGGCCGCCAGCCCTGGACCATCTACAACGTCCTTCCGACGCATCTCTCCGTCTCCGCTCTCACCGCGGGTGACGTCGCCGGTTCGCTTCTGGGCTTCGGCGTCCTCTACACCGCCCTGCTGGTCGTGGAGATGTGGCTGATGATCCGCATCAGCAGGCGCGGCCCGAGCGCTCTCGGCACCGGCCGCTACCACTTTGAACGCAACTAAGCCGAGGCTCTGACATGATCGACTATGAAATCCTCAAAGTAATCTGGTGGCTTTTCATCGGCGTGCTGCTCGTCGGCTTCGCCGTCATGGACGGCCACGACATGGGCGTCGGCTCGCTCCTGCCGTTCCTCGGCAAGGACGACAACGAGCGCCGCGTGATGATCAACTCCGTCGCTCCGCACTGGGACGGCAACCAGGTCTGGCTCATCACCGGCGGCGGCGCCATGTTCGCCGCTTGGCCGATGATGTACGCTACGGCGTTCTCCGGCTTCTACTGGGCGATGCTCGTCCTGCTGATGGCCCTCATCTTCCGTCCCGTCGCCTTCGACTTCCGCTCCAAGGTGGCCGCCACGAAGTGGCGCACGACGTGGGACTGGCTCCTGTTCCTCGGCTCCGCCATCCCGCCGGTGATCTGCGGCGTCGCCTTCGGCAACCTGCTGCAGGGCGTTCCGTTCCACATCGACGAAACGATGCGTCCGATCTACACGGGCTCGTTCTTCGGCCTGCTGAATCCGTTCGGCCTGCTCTGCGGCGTGCTCTCGCTCGTCATGATCGTGGCCCACGGCGGCAACTACCTGACGCTTCGCACTGAAGGTGCCCTGCAGGCCCGCGCCCGCAGCGTCGCCTTCATCGCCGGCATCGTCTCCGCCGTGCTCTTCGTGATCGGCGGCCTCTGGGTCTGGGCAGGCATCGACGGCTACGTCGCCGTCGCCGGTCTTGACCCCGCCGGCCCGGCCAACCCGCTCGCCAAGACCGTCGAGGTCCAGGCCGGCGCCTGGTTCGCCAACTTCGCCTCCGTGCCCGTGCTCTGGCTCGTGCCCGCTCTCGGCGTGATCGGTGCGCTCGGCGGCGCCGTCATGGTCCGTGCGAACAAGCCCGGCTTCGCCTTCGTGCTCTCGGCCGCCTCGCTGCTCGGCATCATCCTGACGCCGCTGCTCGCGATGTTCCCGTTCGTCATGCCGTCCTCGACGATGCCCAACGCCGGCCTCACCCTCTGGGACTGCACGAGCTCGCAGCTGACGCTTGAAATCATGCTGTTCGTCACGCTGATCTTCCTCCCGCTGGTGCTCCTGTACACCGGCTGGGCCTACAAGGTCATGAGCGGCAAGCTCAACAGCGAATACATCGAGAAGAACTCGCACTCGCTCTACTGATCGAGCGCAACATCCGACAACCGGGGCCGGCCCAGCCGGTCCCGACTGAAAGAGGAAACAACCATGGCTTACTTTTACTGGGTGATGGGTCTGGCCTTTGCCATCCTTCTCGCTTCCGTCGTTGAAGTCGTCCTGTCCAAGAATGAGCACTGACGAACTCAAGAAGACGCCCGGCGCCAACGGATTCATCCGCACGCTGTCCATCCTCGCGGCTGCCGCCGTCGTGGCTCTGGTCGTGATCTATCCGCGCGCCGTCGCCACGGACGGCGCGTCGGTGCCGCACGGCTGGTTCGTCCTCATGATGATGGGCATGAGCATCTGCTGGATCTGCGGCTTCGGCTTCACGCCGGAGAACCGCTGGCTGCGCAGGCTGCTCTCTCTGCCCGTCGGCTGGACCATGCTGCTGATCGGCGCCTGGCAGGTTTTTTCATAAGGGGAAAGGACGTCATGTCGAATCTCAATTCTCTCTACGCACGCCTGGGCGGCGAGGAGGGTGTCATTCGGCTGGTCAAGGCCTACATCGAGGCTCTGAAGACGCTTCCCGGGGCCCAGAGGCTTCGCAGCCTCTACCCGGAGGACCTCTCCAAGTACGAGCTGCGCATGACCGAATTCCTCAGCACCTGGCTCGGCGGTCCCGCGCTCTATCAGGAGCGCCACGGCATGCCCATGCTGAGGGAGAGCCATCGAAGCTTCGCCATTGACGGCGAGGCGCGCGATGAATGGATGCTCTGCATGCGAATGGCCCTTCGCGAGACGGTCTCCGACGAGGAGCTCCGCCTCTATCTCGAGGGCGCCTTCTGGCGCATGGCGGACAGCCTCCGCACCAAATGAGAGAAGCCGCCCTTCAGGCGGCTTCTTCTTTTTCATGAAAAAGATGAGAGCAAAGCACGCAGAAAACCCTGCGGCCCGAAGTCGCATCTTGAAAGATTCGCAGGAACCAAGCTCTCATCACCACATCGAGATCTGCGTCGCACCCGTATCTCTTCATGAGCTGATCTGATTGTCTGGCGATGCACCTGCTCCTTGCTTTTCATCATAGAGGGTGATGAACGGTTTGTCATCATGTCCATTTTTTGCGCGATGCGGATCAGAAGTCCGAGTACCGCTCGTGCTCGGTCTGCAGGACCGTCACCTCGATCTGAAGTGAATCACGATCGTCGCTGATCCAGAGGATGCCGTCCTGGATCGTGACCGCAAGCTTCATGTTGCGCGACGCCATCGAGGCAAGCGCCGTCACCTGATCGTCGGGCACGCTCACGATCGTGAGCTTGCCGATCTTGGCGAAGTCTCCCTTGTTTCCCTCCCACCAGGGTTCGACGCGATCCTCGCCGTAGGCGACGATCTGCACGTGTTCGCTGCGGCCCGCAGCCTTTCTCACCTGCTTGACGTCGGGACATCCCACCTCGATCCACTGGACGATCGCACCCGTGTCGTCAATCTCCCAGAGCGCGGGTTCGCCTTCCGTTGAAAGTCCGCGGCCGAACTCCAGACGTTCGCCCGCCAGCCTGCAGAACGCCAGCACGCGGAGCATCAGGCGCTCCTCCGTTTCAGAAGGATGACGTGCGATCGTGAGCACGTAGTTGCCGTAGCTGTCGCGGTCCAGGTCCGAGACGTCGATCGTCGCCTTGTAGACGGTTGCTCCCAAAGCCATTTCGTTTTGTTCCTTTGCGTCCTTCCCGTGCCGCCCTCAAAGCGGCAGCGCCTCGTGACGTCCGAGCCTGAGCCAGCCGTAGCCGATGCGGTACGCAATCCAGACGCCGAGGACGAGAAAGCCGATGATCAAGATGAAGAATCCGATCCCGAAGAAAAGCAGGACCCAGCCGAAGAGCCCCGTCACGACGAGCCAGAGCGCCGCCAGCCAGAAGGTGCGGATCTGCCATGCAAAATGGCTTTCAAGGTACGTCCCCTCCGCGTCACCGCGGAAGATGTAGTTCAGGATCACTGCCAGAATGGAAGGCCACGAAAAGATGAAGGCGCCTGCAATGGAGGCGCCCGTCATCAGTCCGAGCAGGATCGAGACGGTGTGCAGACCATAAACGACGTGCGCGACGATGCGCGTGCCGTCGGACGGTTCGTATACCCGAGGTTCCATAGAATTGCCGCGAGGGAACATCCGACTTC
>NZ_KQ968484.1:0-26606 GCF_001578585.1 Sutterella sp. KLE1602 | reverse complement strand
CCGTCCAATTAATAATTGGGCGGGGAGGATTCACCAGACGGTTCTTGGTGTTGTCGAAGGAGCCGTCGTCGAGGCTGAAGCCCGTCTCCAGATTGAAGACGATTTTGTATCCGCCGCCGAGATCCTCGGAGCCGATGAGGCCCACGCGGGAGCCCTTGGAAATGCCCGAGTCCATGGTCACGGACGTGTCGCCGCTGTCGGCCTTGACGTAGTGCAGGCCGGTGTCGACGACGCCGTAGACGTCAACGGTTGCGGCGCCGGCCGTCATGCCGGCGAGCGCCGTTGCGGTCATGGCCGCAGCGGGAAGCAGACGAAACATCATGATGAATCCCCTTTATTGGTCTCTTGTCATTTCCAGCCGTAGAACTCCGTGGCGACTCGCCACGCAAGCTTCTGCAGGTAGGCGGCGTCCTCGGGCCTGAGGGGTTTTTCGCATTCGCCGAGGAAGTCGAGTCCTTCGGGCGAGGCCTTGAAGAGGAGCGAGTAGATGAGCGCGCCGTAGAGGTAGGAGCCTGCGGCGGTCGGATGGCTCTTGTCCGCCTGATGAAGCACGAGGTCGGGGCGCTCCTTCAGGCTTTCGGCGAAGGCAAGGCCCACGGGCAGCGCGATCGCGTTGTTGCGGTTGGCTTCTTCGATGATGCTGTCGGCAAGGCGGCGGGTGTCCTTGTCCATCTTGTCGGCCTTGGCCCAGGTGACGACCACGACGGGGACTGAGCTCTTGGAGCGGATCGTCTCGACGTGCTTCGCGAGATACTTCCTGAAGGTCGGCACGCGCTTGGCGGCGATGGGCTCGGACGACATGCCCTGAAGGAAGACGACGTCGAACATCTTGTCGGTACCCTTCACGACATACGTGTCCATTTCGTGCGGCAAAAGATAGTCCTCGACGTTGTGCCAGCTCAGCATCCCGGAGCTGATGGTCTGCAGGCGGGCCTTCCAGGTGCGGTTGGCGGCGCGCGTGAGGCCGCGGACGTAGCCGTGAACTCCGCAGTTATAGAACGAGTACGAGTTGCCGACGTAGAGTCCGGTCGTCGGATTCGAAACGCCGAGTTCGGTGACTTTGGGAGCCACGCCCGTTTCGAGCGCCTGAGCGCCGGTCGAGAGCGCCAGAGAGGCGAGCAGAGCCAGTGCGAATTTCTTCATGGTCTTCTCCTGTTGTGGTGGTCGGATTCGGGAGCGGATCCCGATTGACGGGATTCAATCTAGCAAAGGTGAGGACGGCCCGAAACGCAGGCGCAGGCAAAGAAGGTTTGCGCGGAGCGCAAGACGGGCGGCGCTTCTTCACCGTCGGGGCGAGGCGTGTCGACCGTTTCCCTTTGAGGCGTGAGAGAATGGACATTGCACTTCATGAAACGGATTCAGGCTCAACCATGGCGACGAAAAAGAAGACTGACTGCCGACAGTACCGCATCGGCGACTTTGCCCGCTACCTCGGCGTGACGGCCGAATTCCTCAAGCACTATCAGGAGAGCGGCCTGCTTGACGTCACGCAGCGCGCGAGCGGCTACCGCTACTACGGGTTCGACCAGTCGGCCCGCATTCTTCAGTACATGAGGCTTCGCAACTACGGCATTTCCGTCAAGGAAATGGGACCGTTTCTCGAGGGCGGTCTCGACGAGGCCGTCGGATGTCTTGACGCCAAGGTCGACGAGATGCGCGCTCAGATCGAGCGCATGCAGGCCGTGGTCGAGGAGCACGAGCGCATTCGCCTCTGGTTTGAGGAGCGTTGTGCGAAGCCCGTTGACTGGGAGGTCTGCAACATGGAGCCGCACTGGTTTCTCTACCACACGAATTCTCGCGAGTTTCTTGAGACGTCGTGCGTCTACGACGTCCTGAAGACCTGGGGCGCCTGGCTCCCCGTCACGAAGTCGGCGATGTGCGTCGCGCAGTCGCTCGAGATCGACGAGTCGCACCTGCACTGGGGCTTTGCGGTGCGGGAGTCGCTTCTGAAGAAATACGGAATTCCCGTCAACGAGGCTGTGCGCCGCATGGGCTTCGGGAAGGCCTTCGTCTTTCACTTCAGCGGGATTCCGAACGGCTTCCTGATGACCGACATCGTGAAGGGCGAGCATCCCGCCTTCCAGAGGATGAAGGCGCTCGGCTTCGAGCAGGCGGGCGACGCGCTGCTCGTGCACGAGCTGCAGCTTGAGGCGCCGGGCGCGGAAAGGAGGTGTTGCGGCCGCTTCATCATTCCCGTGAAGGACTGATCCGGAGTGTGGCGCGGATGAAAACAAACGGGGGCGGCCGTGAGGCCGTCCCCGCTTGCTTCTGGTTTTTTCTGCCTGTCAGCTCAGGCCTTCGTCGGTCAGAACCGGTTGTTCTTCATCAGAACTTGTGCGTGATGCCGCAGATCCATTCGTAGTCGTTTTCGACGGCGGTGGGCTTGGCGGCCGCATAGTCGTCGGAGAAGTCGTTGTGGATCCAGCCGGCGGCCGTGTAGAGCGTCGTGCGGCGGGAGAGCGGGTAGTTGTAGCCGAGGGCCGTCTGATAGGTCTTCATCGTCAGGTTGTCGGCGTGGCTGCCTTCGAAGTCGCCCCAGCCGAAGGAGGCCTTGACCGTGCCGCCGAGAGCCTTCGTTTCGAAGCCGAGGTTCACGCCGTAGCCGTCGACGCCGGAGGGAATGGAGAACATCGTGACCTTGGCGGCCTTGGCGTAATTCTGGAAGACCTGGCTGTAGACGTAGAACTTGGCGAAGCCGGCATCATAGCTGCCGCCGAGGTTGAAGGAGAGTGCATCGTCGAGGCCGTTGCGGTCGGCGCTCGGCTGATCCTGATTGATGCCTTCAACGCCGGCGGACACGAGGACCGTGCTGTTCTGATAGCGGACGGCGCCTGCGTACATGCGCTCGACGCTGGACTTGCCTTCCGTGCCGTCCTTGTAGGCGTCGGACTGCGTGTCGGCGCCAAAGGAGTACTGGAAGACGGCGTCAAGGCCGCCGAACTTGGGCGTAAGGTAGGTGACGGCGTTGTCGACGAATTCGTAGCCGAGCGAGACGACCTGAAGGCTGCCGCCGACGTCGCCCCAGCCGCAGGAGAATGCGTTCATGACGTGGCCGAAGCGGGCGTACGGACCGTTGCCGCCGACGATCGGGCCGACGCGGCCGAAGCTGACTTCGCCGAAGTCGCCGGAAAGGTAGACGCGGGCTTCGCGGCCCCAGAGGCGGCCGCCCTGACCGAGGGAGCCGTCGTCGGTCTTGATGCTGCTTTCGAGGACGAAGCCGGCCTTGTAGCCGTTGCCGAGGTCTTCGGAGCCCTTGATGCCGAAGCGGGAGCCGATGTACTGGCCGGAGACCATGCGGGTGGTGGTGTCGCTGTTGCCGTTGACGTACTGGTTGTTGCGAACGGAAAAACCGGTGTCGATGACGCCGTAGATCTGAGTGTCGGCGGCGAAGGCGGCGCCGGAGGCGAGGGCGCCGGTCACGGCGCAGCAGAGGATGGAATGCTTCATATCAGTTCGGGCGTCCTGCGTGCGGGATCGGCGCGGCGCCCTTGTCCTGTTGTGGTTTTGAGGAAGGTTGAAGATGATGGGGGCGGGCCGCCGGAGGATTGTTCCCTCTCTTGCGACCCTGGAGGCATCCGAGGTGAGATGCCTTTTTCGATGCGTGCCCTTTCCGTGCGCGGGATCAGGCCTTGGCGAGCATGCGGCCCACGATTCGGCCAAAGGTCACCGTGCGGCCGCAGGCCATGCCGGTGGCGAGGTTCGGGTACTCGTTGGCGAAGTAGCCGCCGCTGTCGTTGCCGATGACGAAGAGGCCCGGGATCGGGTTGCCCTCGGTGTCGATGGCGTTCATGTTGGTGTTGATCTGGATGCCGTCCATGGTGCAGAGCATCCAGCCCGTGTTCTTGGCACCGTAGAAGGGAGCCTTGTCGACGGCGGAGAGACGGTGCTTTTCCTTGCCGTAGTCGACGTCCTCACCCTTGCGGTAGAGCTCGTTGTTGCGGGCGACCGTGGCCTTGAGCTGGGCGGCCGGAAGACCGAGCTTCTTGGCGAGCTCTTCAATCGTGTCGGCCTTCTGGACGTAGCCCTTGGCGATCAGGCCAGGGAGCATGCGGTCACGGAAGACCTCCCAGGGAATGTTGGGCTCGGCGCCGTTTTCGAACGGGAAGAGGCGAGAGCAGCCGTGCATCTTGAACTGTTCGGCGTACTTGACCCAGTTGGAGTCGAAGATCGTGTAGTGGCAGTGGCCCTTCTGATATTCGTCGGCGTGGAGGATGTTCTCGTAGGTGCCGGACTCGTTCATGAAGCGCCTGCCGTCGGCGTTGACCTTGAGCCAGGGCTGGGAGCCGATCCAGAAAAAGCCGCTGTCGCCGGACTTGACCGTGTCGGGGCCGGGCTGCTGGTCGGGACGGATGGCGGTGCGGTCGAACATCATGATCGAGTGCGTCTCGTCCATCTTGGCGCCGGCCCAGAGGCAGGCGCGGATGCCGTCGCCGCGGGCGCCGGGCAGGGCGCCGGAGCGGCCGATGATGCGGAGGTTCCAGGGCTGCAGGGCCTCCATCATCTTCCAGTTCTGGGCGTAGCCGCCGGTGGCGACTACGACGCCCTTCGCGGCGTTGTAGCGGACGTACTTGCCGTCGGCGTTCTCGGCGATGACGCCGGTCACGCGGCCGTTCTTCTTCTCGAGCTTGACCATCTTCGTGTTGTAGTCGAAGCGGGCGCCCTTCTTGGCGGCGTACTGCTCGACGACCTGAGCGAGCGTGATCTTGAATTTGCCCGTCTTCGGATCGATCGGGAGCTTCGGAGAGTGGCCGATGGCGAAGTGCTTGTAGCGGGTTTCGTCGTTCTTGTCGCCGGACTCATGCCAGAGCTCGATGTTGCGCTCGGCGAGGCGGTCGCCGACCCAGTCGATGGCTTCGCCGGACTTGTCGCACCAGAGCTTGACGAGGTCCTGCTGGATGTGGCCGCCCGCGTACTGCGTGGCCATCGTGATGAACTCGAACTTGTCGATCTTGGTGCCCCAGGCCTTCTGGTAGCGGGAGTCGATGGCGCCGAGGTCCTCGCGGATGCCCGTGCCGACGGCGAATCGGTCGATGCCGATCACCTTGCCGCCCGCTTCGGCAGCGGCGGCGACGGCGAAGAGGCCGCCCGTGCCGCAGCCGACGACGAGAATGTCGGTCTCGTGCGTGGCGACGATGTCCTTTTCGGCGATTTCGGGCTCCTTGCCGAGCCAGTCGCCGTCGTCTTCGTCGGTCTTCTTGTCGGAGATGACTTCAACGGGAATTTCGCCCTTGGCCTGCGCAATGCACTTGGCGGCGGCCTTGGAGACGGCCTTCGACGTGATCGTGGCGCCGGAGACGCCGTCGATTTCGGCGGCCTGAGCGGCCATCAGGTTCTTCTTGAGCGTGTCGGCGGCGGCCTGACCGATCCCCGGGGTTTCGTGGGAGACGTCGAGCACGACGTCGATGATGCGGTCGGCGTCAAAGGTCATCGTGACCGTGACTTCGCCGATGCCGGAGGCCTTGGCGGAATACGTGCCCGGCCTGTAGATGCCGGCGGGAGCCGCACCAGCGGCCGCAGCGGCGAGAGAGGCGCCGCTCGCAATGCTCGTGCGGAGGAATGCACGACGGGAGAGAGACTTGTTCATGATGAGTTCCGAATCGAATGGGACCCGCAGGGAGAGGCTGCGGGTTTGCCGTAAAGGGGCGCAGGAGAAGGAGAACCTGCGGGCGCCCTTGGAAATGAAATGACCTGGGCGCAACTCTACGGGTGCGTGTCTGATTGGGGTCAAGTACCTCTCAAGAGGTAGGTTTGAGGCCGTTTCCGGGCTTTTCTTTAGGTGAAATCCCGAATGCTTTGGCGAGGCAAACGGCCGCGTGCAGGGAGGTTCGGACGTCGGCGTATGGCGGGTATGGTTGGAAACGCCTGCGGCACTGGGAAGAGCGGCGTGCGCTCGATGGAAGTTGAGGGAAGGGCTCGACTTCGGGGCCCTGAGGACGCTGCGGGCGGGTAGCGGGCGCAGGATTAGTGGACGAGGATCAAGAAAAGGCCCCGCGTTTACATAAGCGCGGGGCCTTCCGGAGGATTTCAGCCTGAATGAATGGGCGGGATTATTTCTTTTTCAGGACGGGCGGGACGTCGAAGCGGCAGACGAAGGTGAGGACTGCGTAGAGCAGGCCGCCCGCGATCATGGCGACGACGAGGCCGATGTTGGCCTTGGCGAAGACGCTCGTCTCGGCGCCCGAGGGCAGGAGGAAGCTCACGATTCGGGCGATGTAGGGGTCGCTCGACGTGATGGTGCCCAGACCGATGATCGTGGCGACGGCGAGCGAGAGGAGTGCGGTCCAGCGGCCGCTGCGGCCGCCCTCGCCGTAGTCGAAGGCCATGCGGACGTCCCAGTTGAGGCGCTTCTGGCGCAGCATGTCGACCATTTCAATGGCGCCCCAGGAGCCCATGATCACGGAGATCGCTGCGAGGAACGACTGGAAGGTCGAGACGAAGGAGTCCGAAATGAAGAGAAGATAGAAGGCGCCGAGCGTGATGATCACGGCGTTGACGACGGTGGTTGCGGCGCGGGAGAGCGGCACGCCCATGGCGAGGAGCGCGAGGCCCGAGCTGTAGACGCCCGTCATGCCGGCCGAGATGAGGCTCACGATGATGACGATTGAGAACGGTACGTAGAACCAGAAGGGAAGGATGCCGGTGAGCGCGGCGATCGGTTCGTGGGAGGCCTTGGCGAGAAGCTCGGGGTTGCCCGCAGAGAGCATGACGCCGAGGATGAGGAGAACCGAGACGGGAAGTGCGATGCCCGTCATCGTCCAGAAAATGACGCCGCCCGCCCTCGTGTTGCGGGGCAGGTAGCGGGAGTAGTCGCCGCCGTAGTTGAGGAAGCCCAGGCCCACCATCGTCATGGAAAGCACGACGGCACCGAGGAATTCGACGATGCCTGCGGACGGACGGTCGCCGAGGACGGAGAAGTCGATCTGCGGGATGAAGAAAAAGAGGTAGACGAGCGTGAAGAGGCCCGTGATCCATGCGATCGCCTTCTCGATCTTCATGATGAGCTGGTAGCCCCAGACGGCCCCCGTCATCGTGAGGACGATCACGACGATGAAGGAGCCGAAGACGCAGGCGGACGTGGGGGAGCCGTCGACCTGTGCGAGCACGGGAACGAGGTGGCACATCAGGTCGGCGAGCGTCGTCGAGGCCATCGAGAGCATCGTGACTTTCCAACCCATGTTGGCCACGTAGCCGAAGAAGGTCGGGATCTTGTTGCCGTGGTAGCCGAACGCGAAGCGCGACTGCACGAGCGTGGGCAGCCCCGTGCGTACGGAACCCACGGCGAGGATGCCCACGAGGGCGCAGGAGACGAAGTAGCCGATCACGCCTGCGAGCATGGCCTGCCAGACGGAGAGGCCGAGCCCGAGCACGTAGATGCCGAGCGTGATGCCGAAGATGGAGATGTTCCAGGAGAACCAGATGGGAAAGAGCCCGGCGGGCGTGCCGTAGCGTTCGCTGTCGGGAACGGGGTTGACGCCGTTGACCTCAATGGCGGAGGCGGAGGAGTTGTCGCTCATGTTGGTTGTCTTTTCTTGAGGAAGGGATGAAATTCCCGGTTCGGCCCAGGGGAAGGCCGGGCGGGGCGGTTGATTTGAATGGGAATGAGGGCCCTTGTACGTCAGCAGTGCTCGGTGAGGAGCTCGTCGATCGTGGGCGCGCAGGCGCCGCCCTCGCGGCCCGTCACGACGGAGGCCACGCGGTTGGCGAGCAGCACGCATTCGTCGATCGGGAGGCCGCACATGAGGCCTGCGATCACGCCGCCCGTGTGTGCGTCGCCCGAGCCGATCGTGTCAACGATCGCGACGGGGAAGCCCGGGATGCGGCGCACGCTGGCGTTGTCGGCCACGATCGCGCCGCGGCCGCCGTCGGTAACGACGGCATCGCGCCCCGACATGTCGTGCAGGCGCAACGCGGCATCCTCGACCCGGGTCGTGCCCGTCATGAAGAGGGCCTCGTCGGCGTTGACGGTGAAGAGGCAGCCGAGGCGGCAGAAGTCCTCGACGCGCTCGCGCGGCATGAAGTGCACGCGGGGACCCGGATCGAACACCACGACGGCGTCTGGGCGCTTGCGGGAGAGGGCCTCGAGGATGACGCGGCCGTTTTCGCCCTCGGCCTGGTAGCCCGAGACGTAGAGGTAGTCGAAGCTCTCGATGTCGAAGCGCTCGAACCAGTCGGGCTTCATGCGGCGTTCAAGGCCGAACATCGAGATGAAGGTGCGCTCGCCGGAGGCGTCGGCAAGCGACAGGCACCAGCCGTTGTCGCCTTCGCCCGCCTCGCGGTGCACGGGATAGCCGCGCTCCGTGAGGGCCTGCGCGACGAGGTCGGCGAACCGGCCCTCGCCCACGGGCATGTAGCTCTCGAACGGAAGGTCGAGCTTGTAGAGGACGTCCGCGACGTTGAAGGAGCAGCCGCCGACGGTCGTGCAGCGGTAGTCGCCCTCAACGTCGGCGCCCGCACGCGGCATCTCCTGAACGTTGATCACCATGTCGACGAAGGCCGAGCCGATGATGAGGACGCGCTTTTGAGGCTTGAGCGAATGGAGGACGGAGCGGATGCTTCGCATGCAGGGGCTCCCTCAGAGGTGAAAGGTCGTGCGGGCGCGGGCGATTTCGGTCGCCATGGCGCGGAAGTCGAGCGCGTTTGTCGTCTCGAGGAAGGACGAGCGCGATTCGGGTAGCGCATCGAATCCCTCGAAGGCACCGCAGATCGCGCAGGCCATCGCACCGATCGTGTCGGTGTCGCCGCCCATGTTGGCGCACATGATCGCGGCGCGTTCGGCGCTGCGGCAGTAGAAGGCGACGGCAAGCGCGGCGCTCACGCTCTCGCTCGTCATCGTGCCCGTGCCGAGGATGTCGTAGACCCAGCGGGAGAACTTCTCGTCGTCGTCAAAATCCTTCATGACGGAGAGTGCGAGGCGGAAGCGTTCCGCGACCGAAGCTGCCCAGGTGGGCTCTCCCTTGGCGCGCGCAACGTTCCAGATGCGGAGCGCGTCCTCTGCGGCTTCCTCCCAGGAGCGTCCGCCGATGCCGCTCGCGACGGCCTGGGCGACCATGGCCGCGCCGCCGATCGCCACGTCCGTGCCATGCGTGACGATCGAGACGCGCGCAACCGTTTCGGCGAGCTTTTCGGAATCGTTCCAGTCGACGAGGCAGCCCACGGGCGCAATGCGCATGCCCGCGCCGTTCGTGAGCGAGAGCTTGGTGTACTTCGTGTAGTCTTCTCCCCGGGAATGGGCGAGAAGGCTTGCTTTGGAGCTCGGGCCGAGCAGGTTGATTTCGAACCCGTTCATCGACTCGACCCAGGCGATCAGATCGTCGGCGAGCACCTTGACGGGCGGCACCGTGCCGGCCTTGAGAAGCGCCTTGAGGATCACGAAGGCCTGTGCGGAATCGTCCGTGTAGTGGCCGGCCTTGAAGTAGCAGGCGACGATGTTGTCCTCGGGGCCGTCGAGGAACGTGTCGATGTGCCCGAAGCGGGCGCGGACCTTCTCGCGGGGCCACAGTTCGCCCGGCACGCCGAGGGCGTCGCCGAGCACCATGCCGGCCAGAGCGCCGGCGATTCTGTTTTCAATCGTCATGTCTTGTGCGTTCGAAAGTGGCGGTGGGCCCTCGCGCACGCGCGCGACGGACCGCAGGATTTTCGGAGCCGAATTGTAGCGGAAGTCGGCCTTTGCGTCACCTGTCGAATGCGCGGGTTTCGTTGTGCGAGTGTCGTTTTAAAGCGACTGGCGCATGTGTACGATTGAGTGGGAGTGGGTTTCGGAGGGGCGTGGCGGGGGCGGAAATGAAGACGGGGCCGCGTGCAGTCTCTGCCCGCGGCCCCGTCCGCCGGTCCTATGGCTGCCGGAACAATGTCCGGGGACCATCTCGGCGCCGCCGCAGTTTGGTCTGTCGGCGCTCGACGACTGCTTCGCTCTCATACGAAATTTCCCGTCGTCATGGGATCGGCTCCGTCAATTCTACGCATTTTGGCGGATCCCGCACGGGAAGCGCGGCAATTGGAAACAAAGGGGCGGAATCCGCCTGCGGCTCAGGCGGCGGTCCTGTCCTCGGGGGCGCCGGAGAGCGGGAGCCTCACGGTGCAGACGAGGCCGCGGCCGCCGAGGTCGGTCCTGCGGCGGTAGGCGAGCGAGCCGCCGTGGGCCTCGAGGAGTGAGTGGACGATGGCGATGCCGAGTCCGAGGCCGCCCGCAGTGGTGGTGTAGCCGATGTCGCCAAGACGCGCGATCTCCTCATCGGAGAGCTCGGGCCCGTTGTCGGCGATGCAGAGTCTGGCGTAGGCGCCGTCTGCCTTGAGCGTCACCTCGATGGCGGCGTCGGGCTGGTCCTTCACGGCGGCGGCTGCGTTCTTCACGATGTTGAGCACGGCGAGCTCAATCTCAAGGCGGTCGGCCTCAACGGTGAGGCCCGGTTCGAGGTCGAGCGTGCAGGGGACGCGGTGCGCAGAGTGGCGGCGCCAGCGGGCGACGGCAGTCTTGACGAGGTCCGATAGGTCGACGGCGGCAAGCGAGCGTGTGCGCACCTGTCCGTAGCTGCGCACGCGGTCGATGATGGCGGCGGCACGCGTCCCCGAGTCCTCGATCTCGGTGATGGAGGCGAGCAGCGTCTCGTGTGGAACTTCTCCGCGGCTCAGGCGTCTTCGCAGGCTGCCGGCATAGTTGCCGATGACGGTGAGGGGCTGCTTGAGTTCGTGCGCGACCATGCTCGAAAGAAGGCCCACGGCGCTCGCGCGCGTCAGGCTCTCGATCTGGACGGCGTTCTGCTGGGCGGCGAGCTCGGCGCGAAGCTTTTCGTCCATGGCCTTCTCGAGCGCGCGTGCGCGGTGTGAGGCCAGGCGCGCAAGAAGAAGCGTGTTGAGGAGCAGGATGAGGAGCACGCCGCCCGCGCCCACGACCCAGGGCAGGATGCGCCTCACGAAGCGCCCGAAGTCGTCGGGATTGCCGTAGGGCACCTGCAGGACGCGGAACACCTCGAAGAGGCGTCGGTTGTCGTTCGAGATCGTCCACTGCGTGCCGTCGGGTGCGGCCGGCACGTCGAGCAGCGTGGCGGTGAGCGTTCGGGCGACGGACGTGGGGACCGAGGGCTTGATCGAGAAGAACCAGTTCGGATAGAGCTCGGTCGAGTGGCGGCAGGCGACGAGCCTGTCGGCGTGCTCGCCGATCACGCGGAAGTCCTTCTGGTCGATCTGCCCGCCGCGGGCCATGCGCTCGAGCAGGCACGTCGCCACGAAGCCCACGTCCACCTCGCCCGACTTCACCTCCTGCACGATGCGCGTCATCGGATAGCCCGAGACGCGGATCTCGGAGAAGAAGGCCTCGGGGTCGAGCCCCTTGCGGACCATCTCGGAGGCGGGAATCTGCCAGCCCGCGAAGGCGGTGCGGCTCATGATGGCGACGCTCCTGCCGCGCAGGTCCTCGAGCGTCCTGAGTTCGGGACGGTCGGCGCGCACGATGATCGCCGCGCCGTTGGCGTAGTTGGGGTCGGGCGCCTCGTCCGAGACGACGGCCGCAAGCGGCAGCCCGCCCGTGCGCTCGATCATGAGGCTCGTGAGGCCGCTCGAGGCGATCGACATGTCGAAGCTTTCCTTTTCGGCCGCCTTCAGAAAGCTGTCGGGACCGTAGATCTTCACGTCGATCTCGATCGGAGTGAGCTTCTCCTTCACGGCCTCGATCGTGCGGCTGTAGTAGTCGTCCATGATCGACATGCCGTAGGAGTTGACGATCGCAAGCCTGAGGCGCTTGACGGACGCAGTCTCCGACTCGGCGGCCGCGTGGGCGCTGTCGGGCACGAGCATGCCGTCGTCGGACGCCGCAGAGACGCCGGGGACGAGCATAAGGACGAAAAGGAGGCCCGCAAGGGCTCTGGATAAGGGACCGGACATCGTGCCTGAGGAGAATGACGGGAAGGAGAGAAGAGGGACGGTTCGATTCTAACTCGCGCCCCCGAAACTTCGCCAAAAGGAGGAGGTGGAGGAGGAGGGGAAACGGCCGCCTAGTTCTTTGGAACTAGGTAAATAGGTGAATGCTATTGTCGCCATAGGGTGTTTCGTTTATAAGGGTTAGCTCGGATTGAAAGGGTGGTTTTGGGTATAAACACCTGCAGGACGCCCGTTTTCAGGCAAAACCATGGCGTTTTTGGGGATTTTTCACCGATTTCAGGCTGATTTGCTGTTCATATCTGGAATAACGGGGTAGGGGAGTATGGACAAATATCCAATAGGGGTAGTACCGAAGGCGGCTCCCTCCCGTCCCGCATAGCGGACAGAATCTGTTTCTGTGCGGCTCCCGCCCCGTTCAGGGGAGCCGTTCGTACAAAACACCAAGGAGAACAACGAATGGCAGACACCATTGTCGACCTTCGAATGTCGCGTCGCGGGCTGATCAAGCTCGGCGGTGCGGCTGCCGTCGCCACGACCGGCGCGGCCGGCGCCATGTGGCCCATCGAAGCACAGCTCAAGGAGCTCGAGCACCAGGGCTGGAGCCGTCATCCGCTCGCCTGCTGCATGTGCGGCGCCTTCTGCGGCCTCGTGGCCATGAAGAAGATCGGCGAGCCGACCTCTGAAAAGACGGTTCGCATCTTCCCGAATCCGGATCACCCCCAGCGCGGCTACTGCGGCCGCGCCGCCGCCACGATGTGGATCTGGAACCACCCGCTGCGCATCAGGAAGCCGCTCAAGCGCGTGGGCGAACGCGGTGAAGGCAAGTTCAAGGAAGTCTCCTGGGACGAAGCCCTCAACGACATCGCCGCGAAGCTCAAGGACGTCGTCGCCAAGCACGGCGAGCAGTCCGTCGTCTCCACGTCGCACTCCTTCTCCTCCTACTCCAAGTGGATCACGTTCCCGCTCGGCTCCCCGAACGACATCGGCCACTCGAGCACCTGCAACTCCGCCTCGATCGCCGGTCGCGACTGGGTGTACGGCAAGGGCTTCTCGGGCGCCGGCAAGATCGAGCCCGACTACAAGCACCTGCGCTACCTGATCCTCATCGGCCGCTCCATGGGCTCCGCCATGGGCTGCCTGCACTCGCTCAACGAGGCCCGTGAACGCGGCGCCCAGGTGGTGAGCGTCGACCCGCGCATGCCCGACATCGCCTACGGAGACGCCAAGTGGGTCCCGATTCGTCCGGGCACCGACGCCTCCTTCGTGCTCGCCATGATGAACGTCATGCTCCAGGAAGGCCTCGCCGACCTGAAGTTCCTCGCCAAGCACACGAATGCCGCCTACCTCATCAAGGCCGACGGCCGTCCGCTCACCGAAGCCGACATGAAGGCCGGCGGCCGCAAGGACCGCTACGCCGTGCATGACCTCAAGACGAACCGCATCGTCTTCCAGGGCGTCGTGCTCGACGAAAAGGGCGCCGCCGTGGGCTTCGACGAATCCGCCGACACGGACGCCAACCTGCACTTCGCCCAGGAGGTGAAGCTTGCCGACGGCACGACGACCGCCGTGCGCACCGCGCTCGACATCCTCGCCGAAATCGCCGCCCGCCACACCCCCGAGGCCTCCCAGAAGATCACGGGCATCCCGGCCGACGAACTCGTCAGGCTCGCCCACAACTTCGCCAACCTCAAGGGCGTCGTTGACGACGGCTGGTATTCCTCCAAGAACGGCAACGACATCGAGCTCTATCAGCTCATCAACATCCTCAACGCCTTCAATGGCAACGTCGACCGCGAAGGCGGCATCGTCGTGACCGCCGGCGGCGGCTTCAAGCGTCCGGGCGTCGCCGCGGGCAAGGGCCCCAACGGCGAGAAGTGGGACATGGTTGACGCCAAGCGCATCGACAAGATGCTCTCTCCGGAATCCGCGGGCAACCTCTGGGCCGCGCTCGACGCGATGATCACGGGCAAGCCCTATCCGATCCGCGCGCTCTTCACGGTGGGCACCACACTCTTCCACCGCGAGTCCGACTCCACGCGCCTTGCCAAGGCCCTCAAGACGCTCGACCTTCTCGTCGTGCAGGACCTGCTGCCGCACGAGGTGTGCGACTACGCCGACTACGTGCTGCCGGCCACCTACTTCCTCGAACGTCGCGAAACCGCCGGCGTGAAGTGGGCGCTTGACGGTTCCGTGCACATGAACGACGCCGGCATCCGTCCGCCCGAGGGCGTCGAGGCCCGCCACGACGTGTGGATCCTCCTCGAAATCCTCCGCCGCGCCTATCCGGAACGCGCCGAACGCGTGGGCTACAAGGAATGCAAGACGGCCGACGAGTTCGACGCTTGGTGGAACAAGTTCGACGACAAGGGCATCGCCAAGTTCGTCAAGGACCAGGAAGCCAAGAACCCGGGCTCCGGCGAAAAGATCCTCGCCGACTTCAAGACCAAGGGCTGGACCACGGTCAACAAGAAGAAGTACGGCGTCTATCCCTGGAAGAAGCCCTTCGGCACGCCCACGGGCAAGATCGAAATCTACGGCTTCAAGTCCTTCGCGAAGCCGGGCTACGAGAAGATCAAGCCGATCAGCGACTACTTCCCGGCTCCCGCCTACACGGCTCCGAAGCCCCAGAGCAACGAGTTCGTGCTCGTCTCGGGCAAGAACTGCACGTCCTCCTCGGGTCTCAACATCTTCGCCGCGACCACCCGCTTCACGGGCGACCGCACCCTCTGGATGAACCCGTACGACGCCGAGCGCCTCGGGATCGCCAACAAGGAAAAGGTCATGGTCGAAGGCGTTGACCGCGAGTACCAGGCCGAGGTCGTCGTCACCGTGACGAAGAAGGTCATGGCCGGCAGCGTGTTCGCCTTCGGCTTCTCCGGCGGCGTCCGCACGAAGGAGTTGGTCAACGATCCACGCTTCGACTTCGTGAAGGAGGGCATCAACTCGCACTGGTTTGCAACCGGCTATGCGCAGCCCGTCGTCGGCAATCTTGCCAACAACAGCTGCATCCGTGTCAAGCGCATCAAGGGATAAGTCACCATGAAGAAAGTCAAGAAACAGCTGGCGCACCTCTTCGATGCGACCCAGTGCATCAACTGCGGCGCGTGCACGACCGCCTGCGCCCAGACCAACTATCCGGACCTCATCAACGAGTTCATCCCGGCCTGGAACACGGTGTGCAACAACATCCGTCAGGTCAAGGTCGAGAAGAACCGTCCGATGCAGCTCCTCGTCCAGTGCCAGCAGTGCTCCGAAGCGCCCTGCGTCACGACCTGCCCGTTCGGCGCCAACTACTATGACGAGAACGGCCTCGTGCGCAACGATCCGAAGCGCTGCATCGGTTGCAACTACTGCGTGGCCTCCTGTCCGTACGACGCCCGCTGGTCCAACCCGAAGACGGGCCTGCCGAGCAAGTGCATGGGCGAGGGCTGTCTGGAGCTCATCAAGGGCGGCAGCCTGCCCGCCTGCGTGACGGCCTGCCCGGCGGGCGCCCGCCTCTTCGGCGACACGCTCGATCCGCAGTCCGAAATCTCCCGCAAGATCGCCTCTTCCAAGACCCAGACGCTCCTTGAGAGCCACGGGACCAAACCGAACTTCTATGTGGTGGTGCAGAAATGATGGATCTCTCCGACTTCACCGCGCAGGTCCAGGCCGCCCACTGGGGCTGGACGATTGCGCTCTTCCTCTGGCTCGTGGGTCTCTCGGGCATGGGGATGTTCCTCAACAACTGGGTGCGCGAGAAGGCGCTCGTCTACGTCTGCACGATCACGGGCATCGTGGGCACGCTTCTCGTCGTCAGCCATCTGACGCGCATCCTCAACCTGCCGATGGCCGCCATCTCGGCCCTGCTTGAGATGAGCTTCAACTTCGGTAGCTGGATGTTCATCGGCATCTGCCTGCTCGTCGTGCAGTGCTGCCTCACGCTCTTCTACTCCTGCGTCTTCGCGGGCGTGATCTTCAAGGGCGAGTGCTGCCGCAAGCTCGTTGCCGGCGACTGGTTCAACTGGATCGCCGCCGCCGTCGGCGTCGCCGCCACGATCTACTCGGGCTTCCTGCTCACGCAGGCCGTCGGTGTCACGCTCTGGAACACGGCCCTGATCCCGCTGCTCTGGATCATGTCCGGCATGGCCAGCGCCATGGGTTGCATCGAGCTCCTCGCGATCTCGGGCCGCATCCCGCATGAAAAGGTCCTCTGGAGCCGCCGCACGTCCCTCTGGGTCGAGGCCGCCGAGCTCTTCACGATCTTCGCCTTCGTGCACGTCGCGACGAGCTCCACCTCCGCCGCCGCCCGCGCCGGCGCTGAGGCCCTGCTCTCCGGTCCGCAGGCCATGATGTTCCTCGTGGGCGCCGTCCTCTGCGGCTCGCTCATCCCGTTCGCCATCAACCTCACGACGCGCAGCCACAAGGTTGTCGCCGTGGGCGCGGTGCTCGGCATCGTCGGTGCGCTTCTCCTTCGCGCCTCGGTGCTCTTCGCGGGCTACTACGAGCCGATTCTCCTCTAACGGCCCGTTGACTCCGGTCCCGCCTCACGGGCAGGCAGGACCGGAGGCCCACGAAAACAAAGAGCCGCTTCGACGCACAGGTCGTCGAAGCGGCTCTCTTTTTGTCCGGATTCTGCAAAGCCGAAGGAATCGAAAGGGAAGGGGATCCCCGGGCTCACTCTCCGTCGGCGGGTGCGGGCGCGCCCGTGATCGCGTCGGGATCGATCGTCATCAGCATGCGCGTGATGTCGGCCGCGGTCCTCGCGCCGAGCTTCTTGCAGAGCGAGCTTCTGTGCGCAATCACGGTCTTCTCTGAAATGTTGAGCTCATAGGCGATCTGCTTGTTGAGAAGCCCGCGCGCCACGCCCATGGCCACCTCCTGCTCGCGCGCCGAGAGCCTGCGGAAGGCCGCTCTGGCCTGCTCGAGCGCCGCGGACTCCGTGCGGATCCTCGCGTCGCGTTTCACGGCCTTCTCGATCGCATCAAGAAGTCTCTCGGGCGTCACGGGCTTCGAGAGGAAGTCGTCCGCACCGTCCTTCATCGTCTTCACGGCCATGTCGATGTCGCCGTGGGCCGAGATGAAGATGATGGGGAGCGTGTCGCCGCGCAACTTCATCTCATGCTGGAGTTCGATCCCGCTCATGCCGGGCATGCGCACGTCAAGCACCAGGCACCCCGGCGTGAAGGGACTGTCCTTCTCGAGAAACTCAAGCGCGCTCGCGTACGTGAGCACGTTCCAGCCTTCGCCCTCGATCACGAACTGCCAGGAGCGCCTGACGTCGGGATCGTCGTCCACCACTCGGACAATCGCCTTGGACTGCGTGTTTGCGGTCATCGTAAGTCCTTTTTTTGGATTTGTTGTATCTGCAGAAAACCATTGTAGCCAATGCGGGCGTCCCAGGGGCGGAAAATGGCCCGAAATCACACCCTGCGAGCGCAGGAGCGAAATACAGAGAACGTGCAAAACGGGGCCTGAAGCGGTCAAAAAACGCGTTTTCAGGGCGGAAAATCTGCAAAAACGAACGGGGGCGAAATTCGTGTTACCCTGATTCTCAGGCACGTGAACGATTCGTTCCAGACTGCGCGGAAAATGCGGAAGATCCGTCTCTTCGCCTCGCTCCCAGGCGGCGACGGCGGGTGCGCCCGTGATGCGGGGAAGGGGAGGGGCCCGCAACGCCTCGGACGCCGTCGTTTTCATGATCCTGAAGGCGGATCAGGCTTTTTTGCGGGGGCGAGCGGAGGTGCTCCGATGAAAAAAGCCCCGCCGGGCGGCGGGGCTTTGTGCGAGCGGATGCTCCCGTCGCGGAGGACGGGAGGAAGGTCCGTTATTTAGCCTGCCTCGAGTAGATGTAGGCCTGCTGGCCGGCGATGCGGCCGAAGGTCACGATGTCGGCTTGGGCGTTGCCGCCGAGACGGTTGCCGCCGTGAACGCCGCCCGTGATTTCACCCGCGGCGAAGTAGCCCGGGATGATCTGGCCCTTGGTGTTGTAGACCTGGGTCTTCGGGTCTATCTTCACGCCGCCCATCGTGTGGTGGACGGCAGGCGTCACCATGATGGCGTAGAACGGAGCCTGATCGAGGTTGCGCGGCATGTCGGCGCGACCGAAGGCGTCCTTGCCCGCAGCCTTGCCCTGCTTCCAGGCTTCAAGGGAGGCCTTGAGCTTGTCGGCGGGCACGCCCATCTTGCCGGCGAGTTCGTCAAGCGTCTCACCCTTGAGGCAGTAGGACTGCTTGATGTAGTTGTTCGTGGCCTTCAGGGACTTCTGCATGTCGGAGTCGAAGAAGAGGTAGGCCACGCCGTCCTTCTGCTTGAGGATGGCGGCGGAGACCGCATCGCGGGTGTTGAGCTCGTTGTAGAAACGGGAGCCGTCCTTGTTGATGAGGACGGCGCCGTTGCCGCGGACGGCTTCGGTGATCATTTCACCGACCTTGGGCACGACGGTCGGGTGGGTCTGGATTTCCGTCATGTCGACGAGCTGAGCGCCGATCTTTTCGGAAAGGACGATGCCTTCACCCTGGGCGCCCGGATGGTTCGTCGTGGCGAAGCCCTTCAGGCGGGGCACGTACTTGGAGACGAGCTCGTTGTTGGCGCCGAAGCCGCCGGCCGCATTGACGACGGCCTTGGCGTGGATCGTGTAGGTGCCGTCCTTCTTGCTCTTGACCTGAATGCCCGTGACCTTGCCGTCGTCGGTGAGGATCTTCGTGGCTTCAGTGTTCATGCGCATGTCGATCTTGCGGTCCTTGGCGGCCGTGTAGAGCGTGCGGACGACTTCAGGGCCGACGAGGGCGCCGCCGGTCGGACGATGGGCGCGGGCCTTGGAGGCGCCGGCGAGCAGGCCGACGTCACGAAGGTCGCCGCCGAGAGCGAGGAGCCATTCGACGGAGGGACCCGCACCCGCGACGAGCGTGCGAACGAGTTCGGGATCGTTCTTCCAGTGACCGCCTTTCATCGTGTCGTAGTAGGCGATTTCAAGGGAGTCCTGAACACCCTTGGCGGCCTGGAGCGACGTGCACGGGGCGTTGAGGCCGCCGGCTGCGCGGATCGTGTTGCCGCCCGCCATGGCCATCTTTTCAACAACGACGACCTTGGCGCCGAGGTTGGCCGCTTCGACGGCGGCGGAAAGGCCTGCGCCGCCCGCGCCGATCACGGCGACGTCGACGGTGATGTCTTCAGCGGCCTGAACGCCGGAAATGCCGAAGGCGGCGGACACGGCGGCGGCAAGAAGAATCTTCTTCATTTTGTGTGCTCTCCAATGAGGTTGCGCCGCATGGCGTGCAGGCAGTGCCTGAGCCCGGTCGTGCGGCGCGGTTGGCAGGCGCCTGAGTTGGTCGAAAATGGCGCCCGATTTAATAAATATAACTCCGATCGGTCGGGGACGGAATCGCGCGGGTGCAGGATGGGGCAGGCTTCGGGCTGCCGACAAGGTGAAATAGTGTTTTCGTCAAACCTGCGGGACAGCCGGAATTTCCCTGTGCAACGCCCGTTTGATTTCTCAGCAGGTCTCGCCCTCGCCACAATCTCGAGAAGATGCCTCCGGCTTGGCGTGTCGCAGAGCTTCTCCCTTGGCTCGAGGGTCCTGTCGAACGCTTCGATCTCGTCCATCGCGTCCGTGGATGACGTCCCGCACGCCCGCCACGTGGCCTGCGATCGAGCCGTCGAGGGCGGCGACGAGGCTCAGTTCTGGAATGAAGGCCGCGACTTCGCGGCGCACGAGGAGTGCTGTGGACATGCGGTTCCCAGTGGAAAAATGAGCTTGAAGAATGTCGTGCGGCTTCTTCCAAAACCGCGCGGATCAAGGCTTTGGAGAGGGCTTCTTTGGGTGCGCGGGGGAGGAGGAAAGTCGCCCGACCATGTAAAATATACGGCCTATGAAAGCCAGCATCTCATACCCCGGCTTCCAGCGTCTGCGCGCAGCGCCCCTCTGGAAGCTTCTGGCGGCAGCCAATGCGCCCGCCATCATCGCCATCCTGGCCGAGCACCTCTACGAGGCGGACCACGGGATGCGTGCGTCCGAATTTTACGCGCGCGTCGACCGCAGTCTCGAGGAGCTTCGCGCAACGGGCGTCGACATGCCGTCGACGGCCCGCGAATACGCGTCGCAGTGGCTCGCCCAGGGGCTTCTCGAACGCACGCTGCCCTACGGCAGCGACGAGGAGGTCTATTCGCTCACCTCGGCCTCGGTCGACGCCGTGAGGTTTGTGACCGGCATGGGCAGGCCCCGTGCGGAGGCGACGGAATCCCGCCTGCAGCTTGTGATCACCGCGCTCGACGGACTTGAAGAAGACACCGACGCGGACGTCGAACGCCGCGAGCATCGTCTCATCGAGGAGCAGAGCCGCATCCGCCGCGAGCTTGAGGCCGTGGGCAGGGGCGAGGTGAAGGTGCTGGACAAGGACACCGCGCTAGAGCGCACCCGCGAGATTCTCACGCTCTTCTCGGGGCTTGTGGGCGACTTTCATCGCGTGCGCGACAGCTTCGAGGCGCTCAACGCTGACCTTCGCCGCCGCATCATGGAGTGCTCGGGCTCGAGGGGCGACGTCCTCGAGGACGTCTTCGCAGGGCTCGATCTCATCAGGCTCAGCCCTGCAGGCCGAACCTTCTTCGCGTTCTGGCGCCTGCTCAACGATCCCGTCGAGTCCGCCCGCTTCGAGGAGGCGATCGACGCCGTGCTCTCGCGCGACTTTGCGCGCGATCTTACCGTCGAAGAGCGCAGGATGCTGCGCACGATGCGCCGCAACCTGCTCGAAAGGGGCGGGGATGTGCACGACACGACGAAGCGTCTGGCCCAGGGTCTCAGGAACTTTGTGGAAAGCCGCCAGTATCTCGAGGAACACCGTCTCAACAGGCTCCTCACCGAGGCGATGCGCGCAGGGATCGATGCGGCCGACGAGCAGAGTCCCGTCCGTAGGACCGGGATCGAACTTTCGAGGACGGGCTTCACACCGAGGTCCGCGGGCCAGATGGTCCTCTGGGATCCCGTCACCTATGCGCCTCCGCCGCCCGTCGAGGACGGCACGCCGCCTCCGCTTGACCTCTCCGCCGTGGGCGAGCGCATTGCAAGATCCGAAATCAACATCCGCGAGCTCAGGGAGAACGTCGCCGACGTGCTCTCCCGCAAGGACCAGGCGAGTGTCGGCGAGGTACTCGAGGCGCATCCCGCGAAGCAGGGCCTCGGCAGCGTCGTCGGTCTCATGGAGCTCGCGCTTCGTCACGGCATTCCCGGCTCGGGCACCGAGAGCCTCAAGTGGACGGGGCTCGACGGCCGCGAGCGCTCCGCCACCGTGAATCAACTCTTCTTTGTTAAGGACAAGATCGATGAACTCACCCGAATCTACTGACGCCGCGCGCAATGACGAACAGGCCGCGGGCCTCTGGCGCGGTGACGCGGGCGGGTTGAAGCTCGACGCAAGGCGCGCGCTCGTGCAGCTTCTCAAGGGCCCCGTGCTCGACGGCATGCGCATGCCCGTCATCTGGAAGGCCCTGCTTGAGAGCGAGGACCTGATCCGCAGCCGCCTCAACGACCTCTTTCTCGACCTCGTGATCGACCGCGAGCAGCTCTTCGCGTTCACGCGCCAGGCGGACACCGATTCCGTCAAGGCGCCGATCCTTCTGAAGCGCAAGCCGCTCAACTACATCGAGACCTATCTTTTCCTCTTCCTGCGCCTGAGGCTCTCGAGCGCCGAGGGCAGGGGCGAGCGCGCCGTCATCGGCCTTGACGAAATCCGCGAGCATCTCGCCGACATCGCGGGCCGCAATCGCGACGCCGTCGGCTTCGAGAGGCATCTGGCGGGCGCCGTCACCAAGGCGGACCACTTCGGCGTGCTGCGCCGCCTCAAGAGCGGCGAGGACGCCTTCGAGATCTCGCCCGTCCTCAAGATGCTCATGACGGCCGAACTCGTCGAACAGGTCAAGGACTACTACGAGGGCAGGGCCGTCAAGCCGGGCGAGGCCGCCGCCGAAATTCCCGCCGGCATTGAAAACGACGAATCCGAAGACGACGAAGACGATGCGGAGGACATGGAATGACCGATCTCGCGCTTTTCCCCGAGCTCATGCCCGAAGAACAGTTCAGGGCCGTGCGCCTGCAGGTACACAACTGGGGCACCTTCTCGGGCTGCAACGACATTCCGATCGCCGAAGAGGGCTTTCTCTTCGTGGGCGCCTCGGGCTCGGGCAAGTCGACGCTTCTCGACGCCTTCTCCCAGCTGCTGATTCCGCCCCGCTGGGTGGACTTCAACGCCGCCGCGCATGAGACGGGCGGCAAGGTCAAGGGCGACCGCTCGATCGTCTCCTACGTCCGCGGCGCATGGTCCGAGCTTCAGACCGATGCGGGCGTGACAACGCAGTACCTGCGCGAGGAGACGACCGCCTCGGGCCTTGCGCTCACCTTCCGCAACGCCCGCCGCATCGTGACGCTCCTGCAGGTATTCTGGATCCGCGGAAAGCTCAACGGCGTGGGCGACGTCAAGCGCCTCTACGCCGTCGTTGAACGAGACGTCGACCTCAAGGCCCTCATCACCGGCTTTTCGGAGTCCGACTACGACCTCAGGCGTCTCAAGCTCGATCTGGGCGATGCCAGGTGCTCGGACCTCTTTCCGCCCTACGAGACCGCCTTCACGGCGCTCCTCGGCATCAAGAGCAGCCTTGCGCTCAAGCTCCTTCACAAGACGCAGTCCGCGAAGAACCTTGGCGACCTCAACGAATTTCTGAGGAACTTCATGCTCGATGAGCCGCGCACCTACGCGATCGCCGCCCGTCTCGTCGATGAGTTTGTCGAGCTCGAGGCCTCGCACCGCGCCGTCGTGGCCGCCAACGCCCAGATCCGCGTGCTCTCGCCCGCGCAGACGGCGTTCGGCGACATGCAGCAGGCAGAAGAGGGCCGCCTCCGCGCGAAGCTCCTCGCGGAGGCGCTCCCCGCCTACCGCGAGTCCTGGCGCGCGAACCTTCTGACCGCCCAGGCCGCGAAGCTCGAGAACGAGCGCCGCACGTATGAGGAGAACGTCCGCACGATTCAGGCCGATCTCGTCGCAAGGCGCAGCACGCTCGCCGACCTTGAGCTTCGCGAGCGCCAGAGCGGCGGCGACCAGATCGCCGGCTGGGAGGCCGAAAAGGCCCGTCGCGAACAGGACCGCGACCGCGCGATGCGCGAGCGCGGAAAGGTCGAGGCCGCCGCGCGCGAGCTCGGCGAGGCTCTGCCGCCCACGGCTGACGAATTCCGCACGCTCGTTGAGGCTGCCGCCGCTGAAGAGGCGGGTGCCGCCGACTTGAAGAAGGCGAGGGACGCGAAGATCGAGGCCCTCATCGGCGAAGAGCACGGCATCAAGAGCGAGCTCGACGTCCTCTGCGAGGAAATCGAGTCGCTCGAATCGCAGCGCTCGGGCATTCCCGCCGTGCAGCTCAGGATCCGCGAGAAGGTCGCTGCCGAGGCGGGGCTCAGGACCACGGACCTGCCCTTTGCGGGCGAATTCATCGAGGTGCTGCCCGAGCAGATCGCCTGGAGAGGCGCTCTCGAACGCGCGCTCAGGCCGCTCGCCCTTTCGATTCTCGTGCCCTCCGAACATTTCGAAGCTGTTTCCCGTGTCGTCAACGGCGCCAACTGGGGCGCCCACGTGCGCCTGCTGAGGACGGGCGGCGCGATCGTCGAGGAGGCGGGGAGCCTTTCGGACGACTCCGTCATCCGCAAGATCCGGGTCACCGACGGCGTGCACGCCCAGTGGCTCGAGAGCGTCCTTCGCCGCGACTACGACCTCGCCTGCGTCGAGACGCCCGAGGCCTTCGCCGCCGCGCGCCGCGCCGTGACGAAGACGGGCTTCGTGAAGGACACGCACGCACGATACGACAAGAACGACACCCGCGCGGTCGACGATCCGCGCGCCTGGGTGCTCGGCATGGACAATCGCGCCAAGCTCGCGGCCCTCAGGGCCGAAGAGGAGATTCGCCGTCGTGATCTTCATGAGAAGAGGCGCGCGATCACGGCCCTCAAGAACGAGGAGGCTGAGGCCAGCCGCAGGCTCGTGCACTGCCACACCCTTGCGGCCGCCTCCTGGATCGACATCGATCCCGCTCCGATTCTTGCCGACATCCACCGCCTCGAGGCCCAGATCCGCGCCGTGCGCGAGGGCAACGAGGCCCTCAGGGAGCTCGCGAAGGCCATCGAGGAGACGCGCATTCAGATTGCCGCCGTCGAGGAGAAGCTCTCCGACGCAAAGGCCGACCTCAAGACCGCCGACGGCGCGCTCACGACCGTCAGGAAGCGCCTGCAGACCCTGAATGACGCCTGGAGCACGCAGATCGCGGCGCTCACCGACGGCATGCGCAAGGGACTCGGCGACCGCTTCGGTGCAAGGCTCGGCGAGATCCGCCTCGACACGCTCGACGACCTCGTCAACATGGTCGCGCGTGAAATCAATGACGAAATCTCGAAGCTCGTCGCTCGCGTGAAGGACATGGAGATCCGCGTCACGACCGCGTTCGACAAGTTCCGCGACCAGTTCCCCGCAGAGTCGGCCGACCTCGGCGCGGGCCTTGAGTTCGCGGGCGACTACTTCAGGCTGCTCGAGACGCTCGAGCGCGACCGCCTGCCCGACTTCGAGGCGAAGTTCCGCGAGCTCCTGCGCCAACAGAGCATGCAGAACCTCTCGCAGCTGCGCCAGTACCTCACCGAGGAGCGCCGTGACATTCTGCAGCGCCTCGAACTCGTGAACGAAAGCCTTCACGTCGTGCCCTTCAACGTGACGAACGGTCGCAGGACCTTCCTTCGCATCACGACGCAGGAGCGCATGCTCTCCGAAGTGGTCGAGTTCAGGAAGCGGATCCGCGACGCCCTCGAGGGCGCCTGGGACGTCAAGGTCGAGGACGGCGAGGCTGAAAAGCGCTTCGCGATCCTCGCCGAGCTCGTGTCGAGTCTCAAGGACCTGCCTGAAAACCGCCGCTACCGCGACACAGTGCTTGACGTACGCCGCCACGTCGACTTCATTGGCGAGGAAGTGGATGACGACGGACGCCAGATCGAGGTCTACCGCAGCGGCGCCGGCAAGTCCGGCGGCCAGCGCCAGAAGCTCACGACGACTTGCCTGGCTGCCGCCCTCAGGTACCAGCTCTGCGGCGACAGCGTGTCGGTCCCGACCTATGCGCTCGTGGTGCTCGACGAGGCCTTCGACAAGGCCGACAGCGACTTCACGACGCTCGCCATGAACATCTTCCGCCAGTTCGGCTTCCAGATGATCGTCGCCACGCCCGACAAGGCCGTCACGACGCTCGAGCCCTTCATTGGTGGCGCCTGCGTGGTGCACATCGTCGAGCGCAAGTACTCGAGCGTGCTTACGATCCCCTACGACGGCGCGGTCCACCGCCTCGTCTGGAAGGCGCCCGCTGAATCCGCAGAACCCGTGAAGGAGGCCTGATGAAGACGCCGGCCGAGGTCCGCACGACTGCGGCGCGTCGATTCCGGGCGTCGTGCCGCAGGTGGCTCGCCGGTCATCTGGGCCTTCCCGACGACTCGGCCTGGCCGTTTGCCGTCCCGCTTGGCGTTCCTTCCGAGCGCGAGGTCCTCGCCGACCCGCAGAAGACGCTCGACTGGCGCGACGCATGGAGCGCGGAGGCCGAATCGGGCCGTCTCAAGGTGGCCTTCGCGGTGCGGGACTGGACGGCCTGCGGCCGTCAGACCGTTCCCGAACGTGCGGTGTTCGAGTCGCCCGAAGCCGTTGCGCGTGCAGCGGGCGAGCTTCACACATGGAGACGTGCGCTCGAGCGTGCCTCCCGCCTCGTCGACGGCGAAGACGGCCTGAGGGAGGCGGTCGTGCGTGCCTGGAGCGTGCTCGCCGAATGGGAGGACGAGGATTTCGCGATTCTGCTCTCCGCCTTCAGGTGGCTTGCCGACAATCCCGAAAGCGGTCTCTATGTTCGTCAGCTGCCCGTCGAGGGCATGGATACCAAGTGGCTCACGAAGCCCAGAATGACGGTGCTTCGCGATCTTCTCGCCGCCCGCTGGCGTGCTTCCGGGAGGCCCGTGCCCGAGGCGCAGGCCTTCGAGGCCTTCGCAGGTCTGAGGAGCAGGCCCTCGAGCGTGCGCATGAGGCTTCTTGATCCCGCAGACCGTGCGCTCATGCACGGACTCTCCGACCTCTCAGCGCCGCCGGAGGAAATCGCGATCCTGCCGCTTCATCCGAGAATCGTCTTCATTTCCGAAAACGAGCAGTCGGGCCTTGCGTTCGGCGACGTGCCGGGCGCCGTCCTCTTTTTCGGTTTGGGCAAGGGCGTCACGCAGCTCGATGCCGTTCCCTGGATTCATGAGGGGACGGTCATCTACTGGGGCGATGCCGACACGTGGGGCCTTCAGATTCTCGCGTCTTTAAGACGGCGCTTTCCCAAGACGCGCGCCGTCATGATGGACGAGGCGACGCTCGTGCGCTTTCATGCCTACGCCGTCGAGGAGCCCAGGCAGGCGCCCGAAGCTGTCTGCGAGGGCCTTCTGCCTGCTGAAGCCGCGCTTTGGGACGCACTCAAGTCCGACAAATATGGCATGCGCCTTCGCCTTGAGCAGGAGCGCATCCCCTGGGCCCATGCCTGGGCCGAACTCATGAAGGCAGTTGCCGAAGCTTCCAGAAAGTCCTGAGTCTGAGGTCTAATCTAAACGGCACATGCACCCTCATGCTCCGTCGAGTGCGAGCGTTTGCGCATCGAGCGCTACGGTTCGACCTATGATGATCCGTAAGCTCTCCATAGAATTGCCGCGAGGGAACATCCGACTT
>NZ_KQ968483.1:0-20270 GCF_001578585.1 Sutterella sp. KLE1602 | reverse complement strand
AGTTGAATCGTGGCCGCATTAGACGACTTTTAGGGTAGGGTGGAAGGCTCCGAGCGTGCGCGGCTCAAACCGTGTATCTTGTTGGGTCCGACTCCAATCTCCCGCATCTGATCATGAGCTTTCTTCTGGGCCTCGCCGGCTTTCTACTCACCATCGGCATCATCGTCATCGTTCACGAGGGCGGCCATTTCTTCACGGCCAAGTTCTTCAACATCAAGGTGACGCGATTTTCCTTCGGCATGGGCCCCGTGCTCTGGCGAAGGAGAAAGGGGGAGACCGAATACTGCTTCTCGGCCCTGCCGCTCGGCGGTTACGTGAGGATGGCCGACGAGGCGGATGCCGATCTCACTGAAGAGGATCGCAGCAGGCTCTATACCCGTCAGGCCCGCTGGAAGCGCGGCCTCGTGCTCTTTGCGGGTCCTGCCACGAACTTCATCCTCGCCTTCTTCCTCTACGTGATGGTCGGCGCGATCGGAATGCCCGACTTCGCGGCCGTCATGGGCACGCCGCCCGCAGGCACGCAGGCGGCGAGCGAGAACGTGAGGCAGGGCGACCGCGTGCTGTCCGTCAACGGTGCGCCGGTTCTCGGCATCACGGACATGAACGTCGAGCTTTTCGGTCTGGCGGGCAGCGCCGACATTCCCGTCAGGTTCTCCCGCGGGGATGAGACCTTCGTCAGGCATTTCTCGCTCGCAGGCGTGAGCCTTGACGACATGAGCGGGCGCCCGCCCGTCATCCATCTCGGCCTCGTGCCCTGGCTCAGGGACCCCGTCGTGGCGGGGACGGTGAAGGATTCGCCCGCCGAAAAGTCGGGGCTTGCGAGCGGCGACAGGATTCTGGCCGTCAACGGTGCAGGGGTGAGCTCGGTCCAGGAGGCGGTTGAGGCCATAGGCGCGACGCCCACGGGCTCGCCCGTGAGGCTGACGCTTTCGAACATCAGGACGCCCGAGACCGAGCGCGTGGTGGAGATCATGCCCGTGCTGTCGGAGGGCCGCACGGTTGTCGGCATCCGCATCAGGGCGCTTCCCGAGATGGTCGTCGTGAGGCTCTCGCCTGTTGACGCAGTCGCCGCGGGCTGGCGCAAGGTGAAGAGCATCACTACCCTTCAGGCCAGAGGCATGAGCCAGATGGCCACGGGCGAGGCCAGTACGAAGAACCTGACGGGCCCGATCGGCATTGCCGACATGGCGGGCGACGCCGTGCGCGGCGGCTTCGTGCCCTTCCTTGAATATCTTGCGCTCATCTCGATCGCGATCGGCTTCATGAACCTGATCCCCGTGCCGGTGCTCGACGGCGGACAGCTCGTGGTGCTTGGCCTCGAGGGCCTGCGCGGCCGGGACTTTTCCGAAAGGACGAAGAACTGGATAGGTAAGGCGGGCTTCGGCCTGATGCTCGTCGTCTTTGCCTTTGCGATGAACAACGACCTCACGCGCCTTTTCGAGGGCGCGTGACGGGGCTCGACGGAGTCGGGTGGCGCAGGAATGCGACCTCGAAGACAGGGATTACCCGTTCTGTCGTGAAAGAGGTCCCGCCGCCCGCTAACGGAGAGCCTCAAGATTTGGTAACCTTACACAAATTTGCCGCCGCCGTTTGCGGTCGTCTTCGGGGATGAACCTGAAGCAGACCGTGCAAGGGCGGAGGGCGTGACCCGTGACGATATAGAGAGAATTCATTTTGTCTGCCAATCTGACGAAGACGGCCGCCGCTGTCATTGCGGCCATGGTGTGCGCCGAGGGGGCCTCGGCTTTTGTCATTTCCGACATTCGAGTTGAAGGCCTGATGCGTACCGAACCCGGTACGGTCTTTTCGCATCTTCCGTTCCGCACAGGCGACGAGTACACGCCCGACATGGGCACCCGCGCCATCCACTCGCTCTACCGCTCCGGCCTCTTCAAGGACGTGTCGCTCTCTCAGGACGGCGACGTGCTCGTCGTGCACATCGTCGAGCGTCCCGCTGTGGCGACCATTGAGACGCACGGCATCAAGGCCTTCGACAAAGACGCTGTCGAGACCAGCCTGCGCGACGTCGGCATGGCCGAGGGCCGCATCTTCGACCAGGCGACGCTTGACCGCGCCGACCAGGAGCTGCGCCGCCAGTACCTCGCCCGCGGCTATTACGGCGTGAAGATCAAGACGATCGCCACGCCGCTCGAACGCAATCGCGTGCGCATCACGATCAACGTCGACGAAGGCCGTGCCTCGTCGATCGCCTCGATCCGCTTCACGGGCAACCGCCTCTTCGATGCCGACGAGCTGCTCGACCAGATGCAGCTCGGCATGCCGAACTGGTTCAGCTGGTACACGAAGCGCGACCTCTACAGCCGTGAAAAGCTTGCGGCCGACCTTGAGACGATCCGCTCCTTCTACATGAATCAGGGCTACCTCGACTTCAAGATCGACTCCGTCCAGGTTTCCATCGCGCCCAACAAGTCCGACGTCTACATCACGATCAACATGACCGAGGGCGAGAAGTACACGATCGCCGGCGCCAAGCTCACGGGCGACCTTCTCGGTATCGACGAGGAGCTCAACAAGCTCCTGACGCTCAAGGCGGGCGAGATCTACAGTGCCGAGCAGGTCAACAACGTCTCCACGGCGCTCGTCGACAAGCTCTCCACGCTCGGCTACGCCTTTGCGACCGCGACGCCCAATCCGATCGCCGATCGCGAGAACCGCACGGTCGAGGTCGTCTACACGATCGACCCGGGCCGCCGCGCCTATGTTCGCCGCGTGAACATCACGGGCAACAACCGCACGAAGGACGAGGTGATCCGCCGTGAAGTCCGCCAGTACGAATCCGCTTGGTTCGACAGCTCCAAGGTCAAGCTCTCGCGCGACCGCATCGACCGTCTCGGCTACTTCGAGTCCGTGACGGCTGACCCGGTGCCCGTGCCCGGCACGCGCGACCAGGTCGACGTCGACATCAAGGTGAAGGAGCGTCCGACCGGCTCCGTCTCGCTCGGTGCGGGCTACTCCACGTCCGACGGCATCATCCTTTCGGCGGGCTTCGCGCAGAACAACGTCTTCGGTACCGGCAAGTCCGTATCCGTCGACGTCAACACGTCGAAGTCCCAGCGCACCTACGCGCTCTCCGTCGTCGAACCGTACATCACGCCCGAGGGCATCAGCCGCTCGTGGGAAGTCTATGACCGCCGCGTCGACCTTGAAGAGCTCGACGTCGCCGACGTGGAATACGAAACCCGCGGCGCCTCGCTCGCGTTCGGCATCCCGTTCACGGAAAACGACCGCGTGTTCCTCGGCGGCAAGATCGAATCCACGAAGGTTGACGCCAACAGCAACTCCCCGCAGCGCTATCAGGACTACGTGAACCGCTACGGCGCCGATCCCGTGTCCGTGGCCGCCACGGTCGGCTGGTCCCGCGACTCCCGCGACAACTCGCTCGCTCCGACGCGCGGCGTGTACCAGCGCCTCAACGGTGAAGTCGGCCTGCCGGGCATGGACATCGAGTACTACAAGTTCACCTACCAGTACCAGCACTACTTCCCGCTCTCGAGGACGTGGACGCTGGCCTTCAACGGCGAAGTGGGCTACGGCGACGTCTACGGCCAGACCGACATGTTCCCGTTCTTCAAGAACTTCTACGTGGGCGGCATCGGCTCGGTGCGCGGCTTCGAATCCGGCACGCTCGGTCCGAAGGACAGCACGAACAAGATGAACGACGACGCGGACAATCTGGGCGGCGACCGCATGATCAACGCCTCGCTTGAACTCCTCGCCCCGCTGCCGGGCGGCGACCGCACGCTGCGTATCTTCGGCTTCCTCGACGCCGGCTACGCCTGGGGCTACGAAGGCTTCGTCAACGCCAACGGCCATGCCGACTACAGGCGTCAGGAATTCAGTATGAGCGACCTGCGCTACTCGACCGGCATCGGCGTGGCCTGGATCTCTCCGCTCGGCCCCCTGAAGTTCTCGCTGGCCTTCCCGCTCAACGAGAAGGAAGGCGACAAGACGCAGCGCTTCCAGTTCCAGATCGGCACGGGCTTCTAAGACCTGCCGAGCCGCGCGGGCGGCCCGTCGTCGGGCCGTGCGCGGCGGTAAAATACGAAAATGCCTGCAGACGGGGCTGCCCAAATCGGGCGCCCCGTTTTTTTCAAGCCCAAAGGTGAACACCGTGAAAAAGCTTCTGCCCTCCGTTCTCTCGGCCGCCGTGCTCGGCCTCGCCATGCTCGCGCCCGTGGGCGCCGCGGATCTTCGCATCGGCGTCGTCAACATGGAGCGCATTCTGCGCGACTCTCTCTCCGCCGCCCAAGCGGGCGAGCGCCTCAATGCCGAGGGCATGCGCCGTCAGGAGGAGATTGATGCGCTCACCAAGCGCTTCAAGCAGCGTCTCGAGCGCTTCGAGAAGGGCGCCTCCGACATGAGCGAGAGCGAGCGCGTCACCGAGCGCAGGGAGCTCGCCGAGATGGAGCGCGACGTTGCGCGCCGCAGCCGCGAGGCCCGCGACGAGTTCAATCAGCGACGCAACGAGGAGGTGCTCCTGCTGCAGGGACGCGCAGGACGCATCATCCAGCAGATCGCCGAGACCGAGAAGTTCGATCTGGTGCTCTACGAGTTCTTCTATGCCAGTCCCAAGGTCGACATCACGGACCGCGTGATGAAGGCGCTTGACGCCGACGTCAAGCCTGCGAAGAAGAAAAAATAATGGAAAAAGCAAAGCGGCATGAACGGGCCTGAGGCCCGTTCGCCGTCATGCAACAACGAAACCACAACATACTGAGGAGCCGTCATGGCCGAAAATCTGCCGCGTTATGCCGTTACCGATCTGATTGCCCGCGTGTCCGGAATGAGCCGCGGAAGGCTTGAAATGCGCCTTCTGGGCGAATGCGCCGAAGTCTCCCGCTTCATGCCGCCCCAGACTGCGGGCGAAGGCGACATGGCCTTTCTCACGAACGCCGCCTACGCCGAGGCGATGAAGGCTTCGAGGGCCTCGCTCCTCATCATGCGCGAGCAGGATGTCGAGGCGCTCTTCGGTTCGGACGAACCCGGCCGCGCCGTGCTCGTCTGCGACAATCCGTACGCCTTCTTTGCATTCGCCTCCCAGATTCTCTTCCACGTCGAAACGCCTGCGGGCATTCATCCGCGCGCCTTCGTTGAAGAGGGCGCCGAGGTGGATCCGAGCGCAACGGTCGAGGCGCTCGCCGTCGTGCGCCGCGGCGCGCGCGTTGGCGCACGCACCGTCATCAAGACGGGCGCCGTCGTGGGTGAGGACACGGTCGTGGGCGAGGACTGCATTCTTTACCCGAACTGCGTGCTTGAACGCGGCACGGTCGTCGGCAACCGCTGCATCTTCCAGCCCGGCTGCGTGATCGGCGGCGACGGCTTCGGCTTTGCGCCCTTCAAGGGCGAGTGGGTCAAGATCCCGCAGGTGGGCCGCGTGGTGATCGGCGACGACGTCGAGATCGGCGCGGGCACGACGGTCGACCGCGGCGCCCTCGAGGACACCGTGATCGGCGACGGCACCAAGCTTGACAACCAGATCCAGCTCGGCCATAACGACCGCATCGGCCGCCACGTCGTGATGGCTGCCTGCGTGGGCATCGCGGGTTCGACCACCGTGGGTGACCACTGCATGGTGGGCGGCGCGGCCATGATTAACGGCCACATCAACATCCCCGCAGGTTCCGGCATCGGTCCGGGCACGGCCATCACGGGCTGGGGCAAGGAACCCGCCCAGAAGACCGGCTTCTTCCCCGCCTTGGAGGGCCGCGACTTCCAGCTCGTCGGCGCCACGATCTCGCGTCTTCCTGCCATGCGCAAGGAGCTCAAGGCCCTTGCCCGCCGCATGGCTGAACTCGAGGCGTTAATCCGTTCTGCCGAAGAATAATTTTTCAAAAGGCGCGACAATAAGAAGATGCCCCCGGAGAGCGGCGGCATCCCGCCGCACGCCAAGGCCCCATTTTTCAATAGAGGTTACGTTCCAATATGAGTACGCTCGACATCCGTGACATCATGGACATGCTTCCGCACCGTTATCCGTTCCTTCTCATCGACCGCATCGTCGAGCTCGACACGGAGGCCGGCCGCGTGGTTGCGCTCAAGAACGTCACTGCCAACGAGCCGCAGTTCACGGGACACTTCCCCGGCGTGCCCGTCATGCCCGGCGTTCTGATCATCGAGGCGATGGCCCAGGCCTGCGCGATCATCGCGCTCTCCCGCCTTCCCGAAGGCACGGACCGCAAGAACTCGCTCTTCTACTTCGCAGGCATCGACAAGGCCCGCTTCAAGCAGGTCGTGCAGCCCGGCGATCAGCTCATGATCGAAGGCAAGTTCATCCGCTCCAAGCTCGGTCTCGGCATCTTTGAGGCCGTCGCCCGCGTCGACGGCAAGGTCGTCGCCCAGGCTGAGATGATGTGCGCCTACCGCCCCGTCGCGCCCAAGACGTCCGACGCCGGCAAGCAGGCCTAAGGGCCCTGAAGTCCCGACGCGCCTGAAGCCGGTCAAAGCCGGCGGCAGCAGAAGTCCTGCGCAGGAGAATCCTCTCCGCGCAGGATTTTTTTTGGAAGCGCGAACAGGGAAAAAAGCCTTGCCCAAGTGCTCGAAAGGCACCGGAAGGGACGAAGAAACCCTTAGAAATGCAACAAAATGCATCTAGTACAAACTGCCTAGGCCGTTCTTGTGAAGTTTGAATTCGCCTGTGGTGACGGGCAAGAGCGGGAGGGAGGCAGGGTAACTACCAATCAACCTAGGGTTTTTCCTGAAGACTTGTTACATTTGCCCCGACGTCTGAAACCTTGGTGGAGAGCTCGTCAGGTAAAGTTAGCTCATCGGAGAACGACGCCGGAAGGCGACGCGTCCTCCGCTCCTTTTGGTTGGATTTATTCGCCCGCTGTCACTGAGACCGCGGGCTTTTTTTTATTTTTTTCGAGGCTTCAGGCCCCTGCCGCCGTGGCGGCGGGGTGAGTGCGGCAGGATCAGCAGCCGAGCCAGGCGGCAACGGCGAGGATGGCGAAGACCGCGGCGGCGATCCGGCGCATGAGCTTCATAGAGAGGCGCTCGGCGAGCTTGTTGCCGATGAAGACGGCGGGCGCGTCGGCGATCATCATGCCGAGCGTCGTGCCCGAGATGACCCAGAGGGCCTCGGCGGGGAACTTCGCGGCGAGCGCCACGGTGGCGAGCTGGGTCTTGTCGCCCATTTCGGCGAGGAAGAAGAGCACGACGGTGGTGCCGAAGACGCCGAAGCGCTTCATGCGGCCCTCGTCCGTCTCCTCGTCGTCGAGCTTGTCGGGGACGAGCATCCAGGCGGCCATGGCGGCGAACGAGACGATCAGGATCCAGCGGAGGATTTCGGGCGTGATGAGGGTGGCGAGCACGGCGCCCACGCCGCCCGCCATCGCGTGGTTGAGGACCGTGGCGACGAGGATGCCCCAGATGATGGGAGCAGGCCTGCGGAATCGGGCGGCGAGGCAGATGGCCATGAGCATGGTCTTGTCGCCGATTTCGCTTGCGGTGACGACGCCGGTGGAGAGAAGAAGAGTCTGAAGGGCTTCAAGCATGGGGGATTGTCGGGGACGGCGCGTGGGGCATGTGTTCAAGAAACTGCGGGCGCATCCTCTTCCTGCCCGATGCGCCGGCCCGGGCGCGTCCTGGGCGTCCTTGCGGTTTATCCGGAAGAGGACACACCGCAGGTCTTGCTCATGCCGCGCCGGGAACGATGAGTCCCCGAGGCTCGCATTCCTGCGCCATAAAGCAAGGCGCTTCAAGCATGTTGACGCAGGACGGCGGCCGTTGCGGCCGCCCGAGCTACTCCCCTGAAGAGTGCGGATCGCATTCTAGCATGCCGTTATGCAGTGCCGCAGGGGGGGCGGAGGAATTTTCCTTCCGAGAACCCGTAAGAAAGGCGCCTGAGATGCTACGGAATGCAAAAGTCGCCGCGAGCCTTTCACCTGCGCCAGCACCTGAAAAGACCTCTCGCAGTAGCGTCTGGAGGGTTAACCCTAGGTTCGCGGGCGAGGTTTCGTCCTGCGCTCTGTTACGTCCGCCGGGAAGTCGAAACAGCTCGCGAAGCGACATGCCCTAAAGTACGAGACATGGAGAACGAAGTGCGACGAGCACGGAGGACCTCCGCTCCTTTTGGTTGGAAAGCTTCAGGCCTGCAGGCGTTGCCCGCGGGCCTCTTTTTTTGCTTCTTCGGAGCCTCGGGTTTGCCTGCTTCGTCGGGCTGCGGCGGAATCCCGCCAAAATGCGTCAGAATGCAAGTGCGTTCCACGAGGCCGTGCAGCGCAGTTGGGCGATATATCCCTCTGCACGAGGCGTCTTGTGTGCGGAGGGCAGGGAGGCGGAGCGGCGCGGCAGGAAGCTCTGTTACAGAAGGCCCAATGACGAAACAGCACCGGGAGGCCCTTCAGGTACAGTCAATGCATCAGGAAGGCGAAGCTGCCCTCCGGAGACTTCAAGAACATGATTTCGGCCTGCAGGAAAACGACTGCAGGCCTTGTTTTTGACCTCGGTGGGGCGCTTGCAACGAGATGCAAGAATCCTGCGGGGCGTTCTTCGCTCAAAGTCATGCGGGGCGCCTCCTGCAGAGGCGTTTCAAGGGTTTGTTTCGAGATGCTCGAAGTGTTTCGTTCCGACCTCTTGTTACGTCTCCCGGGAAGTTCGAAACGGATGGCGGGCGGGATTCGGCTCATTGAAGGCATGGAGAACGCCGCAGCAATGCATGAGTCCTCCGCTCCTTTTGGTTGGAAAACTTCAGCTCGCAGTCCCAAGGACCGCTGGCCTCTTTTTTTGCGTTCGCCCTGCACGCGTGTTCCTGAGGAGGAACGCCCTGAAACGCAAGCGGCGTATGGCATTTGCGGCGGGAGGCTCCTCGCCGGGGCGCGATCCGTCTTCTCGGCGCACGGGCAGTCTAATCTATAATATTGGGATTGCTCGGCTTCCGCCCCTGCGGGAGCCTGCGCGCACGGGCGCCCGTGCTCCGTTTCACGAGAACGTCAGATGCACGGCGGGCGGCGGGATGCCGCGAAATTTCCGAAGAAGGCGCGCGAACAAGGTCAAAAAAGGAATTGTCATGGCTCAAATTCATCCGTCCTCCATCGTTCATCCCGATGCCGTGCTCGCCGCCGACGTCGTCGTCGGCCCCTTCTGCCTCGTCGGGCCGAAGGTTCGGATCGGTGCGGGCACTCACCTGCGCAGCCACGTCTGCGTCGAGGGCCGCACGACGATCGGCAGCGGCAACGTGATCTACGCGGGCGCTTCGATCGGCTGCGATCCGCAGGACAAGAAGTATGCGGGCGAGGACACGGTGCTCGTCGTGGGCGACAACAACGTGATCCGCGAAAACTGCACGTTCTCGATCGGCACGATTCAGGACGAGGGCGTCACGACGGTCGGCAGCGACAACCTCTTCATGGCCAACGTCCACGTGGCACACGACTGCCGCGTCGGCAGCCACACGATCATCGCCAACAACGTCGCGCTCGCGGGCCACGTCCGCGTCGACGACTGGGCAATCGTGGGCGGCCAGACGGGCGTGCATCAGTTCGTGCGCATCGGCGAGCACGCCATGGTGGGCGGCGCCTCCGCCGTTCTGCGCGACGTTCCGCCCTACGTGATCTGCTCCGACAACCCCTGTGCGCCTCACGGCCTCAACACCGTGGGCCTGCGCCGCTTCGGCTACTCCGACACGCAGGTGCGCGCGCTGCACCAGGCCTACCGCCTGATGTACCGCGAGGGCCTCATCGTCAAGGAGGCGCTCGTGAAGATCGAGGCCCTCAAGGCCGACTTCCCGGACGCCGTCGAGCAGCTCACCCGCTTCATCGAATTCATCGGTAGCAGCCCGCGAGGCGTGATCCGCTGATCCGCCCGGCGCATTCATTCTCACCACTACGAACCGTACCATCAACGAGGGGAAACTCATGGGCATTCAGTCTTCCATTCCGACGCTTGAACGCAACGGCGCCGTCTGGCTTGCCGGCGAGGCGAGCGGCGACTTCATCGCGAGCCTTGTGATTCCTGAGGTGGCCGCACGCATGGGCGGTGCTCCGCAGTACGGCGTGGGCGGCGACAAGATGCGCGCCGCGGGCTTTCGCGCCTGGTACGACTCGCGCGAGCTTTCCGTGCGCGGCTATGTCGAAGTGCTCACGCACCTGCCGCGCCTGCTGAGCTTCCGCAAGGACCTCATCACCCGCTTCGGCGACTCGATGCCGCAGGTGTTTGTGGGCGTCGACGCTCCCGACTTCAACCTCGCCGTCGAGGAGAAGTTGCGCCGCCGCGGCGTTCCGACCGTTCACTTCGTGAGCCCCTCGATCTGGGCCTGGCGTCCCGAGCGCATCCAGACGATCCGCCGCGCCGTCGACCACATGCTGCTCGTCTTCCCGTTCGAGCAGGAGATCTACCGCAAGGCCGGCGTGCCCGCCACCTTCGTCGGCCATCCGCTCGCGGGCATCATCCCGATGACGCCCGACACGGCGGGCGCCCGCAGGAGCTTCGGCATTGGTGACGACGGCCTGCCCGTCATCACCGTGATGCCTGGCTCGCGCGTCGACGAGCTCAAGGGCTGTGCTCCGGTCTTCTTCAACGCCGTCGAGCGTCTTCTCGCCCGCAACGGCGGCGCCCACGTCCTGATTCCCGCCGTCGACGAGCAGGCCCGTACCCGCATCCTGCAGGTGGCGAGCATGTACCCGCGCCTTGCCCAGGCGATGCAGATCGTCACGGGTGAAAGCCATCGCACGATCGAGGCCGCCGACGCGGTGCTCGTCGCCTCCGGCACGGCCGCGCTCGAGTGCGCGCTCTACAAGAAGCCGATGGTCGTGGGCTACAAGATGCCCGCCCTCACGGGCATGATCATGCAGAAGAAGGCGCTCATCCACTGCGTTTCCCTGCCGAACATCCTGCTCGGCGAAAACGTCGTGCCCGAGTTCCTGCAGTTCTTCTGCGAGCCCGATCCGATCTCCTACGCGCTTGAGGACGCGCTTCAGAACGAAGCCCGCCGCAGGATGCTCGAGGAACGCTTCTCGGCCATGCACGAGAGCCTCATCGCTGACACGCCCGCTCTCGCCGCCGACGTCATCATGAGCGTCGCAAGATCCTGAGGGGCTCGAGAGCTCTGAGAGAGGGCAAGCCCGCAGGGGCGCTTCGCCGGCCGGTTCCGCGGAGCGCCTTTTCTTTTTCCCATTCATTCACCAGGACCTGACCGTGGCCAAATCCGCCGCTTCCAAAACGCAGCCCACCACCGACCTGCCGAGCCTCTTCGGTTCGGAGGATCCGCTCTTTTCATCGACGCTCGTCGCAGGGGTCGACGAGGCGGGCCGCGGCCCGCTCGCGGGCCCCGTCTGCGCGGCGGCCGTGATTCTTGATCCCGACCGTCCCGTCGAGGGCCTCAACGACTCGAAGAAGCTCTCGGCCGCGAGGCGCGAGGCGCTCGCGCCGCTCATTCGCGAGCGCGCGCTCGCCTGGTGCGTCGCCTGGGCCGACGTCCACGAGATCGACACGCTGAACATCCTTCAGGCGACGATGCTCGCCATGAAGCGCGCCGTTGAGGGGCTCGGCGTCAGGCCCGAGCTCATCCTCGTCGACGGCAACCGCACGCCCCAGGGGCTGCCCGCTCCCGCCTCCGCCGTCGTGAAGGGCGACGCCAGGGTCGCCGCCATCTCGGCCGCCTCGATCCTCGCGAAGACCGCACGAGACGCCCGCATGGCCGAACTCGACAAGATCTATCCGGGCTACGGTTTCGCCGCTCATGCGGGCTACGGCACCGCAAGGCACGTCGAGGCGATCCGCACGCTCGGCATCACGCCCGAGCACCGCCGCTCTTTCGAGCCCGTCAAGTCCATGATCGCCGGCAAGGCAGCCAAGGAGAACGAGAATGATTGAAAAGTTCATTGAGAGCGAGGCCAACGCGAAGTTCAAGCGTTGGAAAAAGCTCGCGCGCGACGCGCGTGCCGTGAGAAAGGAGAGGGCCACCCTGATGGAGGGCATCCATCTGATGCAGGTGGCGCTCGAATCCGGCTGCCGCGTCAACGCCGTTCTGATCGATGCGGACCGCGCCTCGCGCGAGGCCCGCGAACTCGCCCTTGAGCTCTGCAGGAAGAGCGGCGCAGACCTCTTTGCGCTCTCGCCCGCCCTCTACGACCAGCTTTCGCCCGTCGAGCACGGCGTCGGCGTCATGTGCGAGGCGGCCGTTCCGCCCGCGCCCGCCGACGACGCCTGGAAGTCCGCCGACGCGCTCTATCTCGACGGTGTGCAGGACGCGGGCAACGCGGGCACGCTGATCCGCACTGCGGTCGCCGCAGGCGTTCGCGTCGTGGCGGCAAGTCCCGTCGCCGCAACCCTCTGGTCCCCGAAGGTGATGCGCGCCGGCATGGGCGCGCACTTCGGCGCCGTCTTCATCGAGAACATCACGCCCGAGGCCTTCCGCAGGGCCTATCGCGGCCGCATCTACGCGGCCGACGCCCGCGGCGGCGAGGATCTCTTCCTCGCGGCGGACGACGTTGCCGAGGGCCCCGTTTGCTGGCTGATGGGCGCCGAGGGACCAGGCGTCTCCGATGCGGGCCTTGAGGCTGCCGACCGTCGCTTCTACATTCCGATCGAGGCCGCGTGCGAAAGCCTCAACGTGGGCGCCGCGGCCGCCGTCTGCCTCTTCGACACCCGCCGCAGGCGCTTTGCGCGCAGGGGCGCCTGACGCTCGCGTGATGCGGTGAAGGGTGGGGGACCGGGTGCTCCTTCGCCCTCGCAGGGTGTCGTGCGAACGCGTCTTCCGACGCCTGCACGCCTCCCGCACGGGGCTTTTCGGGCGGCTGGATCTGCGGTCGTGATGCCTTTTCCGCGAAGAAAGCGGGTGTTGCATATAGGAGAAAATCCCTAAAGAAAAACCCGAATTTTTCATGCAGGGCGGCCGTCAAACGGATAAACTGCGCACCTGACGTCGCCGGGAGTGCCAGGAGCGCAGACCCCGGCGTTTATTTTTTTCGGAAAAAAAACACAAGGCCGCCGGCCGCCGTCCCTCCCGGCATGAAGAGGAGGGGACGGAGGCCCGCCTCACAAGCATGCTGAACTTTGCCTACCACAATCCTGTCCGCCTCGTCTTCGGACGCGGCGCCGAAAATGAAGCCGGTCGTCTGGCTGAAACCGTTGCCCGCACCCACAAGTGCCTTGTGGTCTACGGCGGCGGCTCCGTCGTCCGCTCCGGCCTTCTCGCCTCGGTGAGGAAGAGCCTCGAGGCCGCAGGCATGACGGTGATTGAAAAGGGCGGCGTCCATCCCAACCCCCGCCTGTGCTTCGTGCGCGAGACGGTCGACTGGATGCGCGATCAGGGCGTGGGTCTTGTCGTCGCCGTGGGCGGCGGCTCCGTGATCGACACCGCCAAGTGCATTGCCCTTGGCCTCGAGTACGAGGGCGACTGCTGGGACTTCTTCGACGGCCACGCCGTTCCCGAAAAGGCCCTGCCCGTGCTCGCCGTGCTGACGATCCCCGCTGCGGGTTCCGAGCAGTCCGTGCGGTGCGTGATCTCGCACCACGGCACGAAGGCCGGTATCGGCGCCGAATGCCTGCGCCCCGCCGCGGCCATCGTCAATCCCGAATGCTTCATGACGCTGCCGCGCCATCAGGTCGCCGCCGGCGTCGTCGACATGATCTCCCACATCATGGAGCGCTATTTCACGCGCACGACCGCGACGGCCTACGTCGACGCGCAGTCCGAGGCTGCCATGCGCACCGCGATCGAATTCGGCCCGAAGGTCTGGGCGGATGCCCGCGACTACGATTCCTGGTGCCAGATCGGCATGGTCGGCAGCTTCGCGCACAACGGCTACTTCGGTCTGGGCCGCGAGGAGGACTGGGCCTGTCACGCCATCGAGCATGAAATCTCCGGCTGGAACGAGGCCATCACCCACGGCATGGGCCTCTCCGTCGTGATCCCCGCCTGGATGCGCTACGTCTCCGAACGCACGCCCGCGCGCTTGGCGCAGTTCGCCCGCAACGTCTTCGGCATCGTCGAGGCCGACGACGCCGAGGCTGCGAAGAAGGGTATCGAGGCGCTCGTCGCCTTCTACAAGTCCCTCGGCATGCCGACCCGCATGGGCGAGCTCGGCGCCGACGAATGCCCCGTCGAGTCGCTCGCGCGCCACTGCTGCCGCCGCGGCCCCGTGGGCCGCCTCCTGCCGCTTGAGGCGTCCGACGTCGAGGCGATCCTGAAGAACGCCTTCTGAAGCTGATGCTTCGAACCTCCCGAGGTTCAGGCTGAATCCGGGGCAACGGGCCGCGCACTTTCCTCACGTGAAGGCGCGGCCTTTTTCACATCCGTCTTCGCCGCCGCCCGCGCACGCCGTCGGACGCCCTTTCCCACATCTTGTGCCGGCGCACCTCCCCGAGTTCGGCTGCCTCCTCCTTCACCCGCTTGTAAAACCCTCTCCCCCATTGCTTTCGACCGTTGTTCGAGGCGTCATTTCTCTGGAGTGAAATCTGTGCAAAACACAAGATGTTGTGGTTGTGGTGTCGTCAAACCACATGATGTAGTGACTTTTTCGGTGTCCGATTGTATGGTGCCGATGCTTCTCATAGAAAAAAAGAATGGATGAAAAAAGGCGGTTCGGACCGGCGGGGGAGGGACTTCAAACGCGCCTCCCTCTAAGGAGGAGCGGATGCGGGGAGGCGTTCCGGACCGCCGGGGATGTTTTGAGGAAGCACTTTTGCGCAGGTTTGTCAATACCGCAAACATCCGTTTGACGAAGAAAAGAGTGTTGAGATTCTCGGGGCTTTTCCATAAGATTAAGTCCCTGCCGCCCATGGGGCGGCAGTTCGTTTTTTCGGGTCCGTCCGTTGGTTTCAATGACGGCCGCTGTTGAGAAGGATTAAAAGAAGGACGACGACATGCTGACGGTTATCAAGAAGGACAACACGACCGAAGAATTCATTGACGAGAAGATCGTTGACGCGGTGAAGAAGGCGGCCTTCCGCTGCGACACGCTCATCGACGACGAGGGTCTCGCCCGCATCGTCAGTGAGGTCCGTTCGCGCCTTGAGGGCCGCGACGAGGTGTCCGTGCTTGAGCTTCACGAGCTTGTCATCGCCGTTCTCTCCGCCCAGCAGCACAAGCAGGTGGCGGAGGCCTATGCCGAATACCGCTACTACAAAACGACGTACGCCCGCACGTTCGAGCAGCTCCGTCAGGATGCCGACGACGTGCTGCGCCTCGGCGACCGCGAGAACGCTAACTACGACAGCTCGCTCGTCTCCACGAAGGGCTCCCTGATCAAGGGCTACCTCACGAAGAGCCTCTACAAGCAGTTCTATCTTTCGGGCAAGGAGAAGGCCCTGATCGAGCGCGGCGACATCTACATCCACGACCTGCGCGACATGATCCTCGGCTGCATCAACTGCTGCCTCTTCGACATCGGCCACGTCCTCAAGGGCGGCTTCGAGATGTCGAACGTCCAGTATTCCGAGCCCAAGTCCGTGCTTTCCGCTCTTCAGGTGATCGGTGACATCACGCTTGTGGCGACCGCCCAGCAGTTCGGCGGCTTCACGCTGCCCGAGCTTGACAAGGTGCTCCTGCCCTATGTCGAGAAGAGCCTCGCCGCCGCCCGCGCCAAGTACCGCGACCTCGGCCTTGACGAGGATACCGTCGAGCGCGTCGCCTCGCGCGACGTCGTGCGCGAGCTCGAGCAGGGCTTCCAGTCCCTCGAATTGAAGCTCAACACTGTGCCGTGCAGCCGCGGCGATTTCGCCTTCACGACGATCACTTTCGGTCAGTGGAATCCCGAGCTCTTCACCGAGGAGGAGCGCGAGTGGCTCATGACGATCAGCCGCATCATGCTCCAGGTCCGCCGCAACGGCCACGGCAAGGACGGCAAGCCCGTCGTCTTCCCGAAGCTTGTCTATCTCTATGACGAGCGCCAGATCGAGGCCGACAAGTGGTCCGCCCAGCTCTTCGACGAGGCCGTCAGGACCTCCTCCGAGTGCATGTACCCGGACTACGTGAGCCTTTCGTCCGAGAACGGCAGCGTCTCCGAGATCTTCCAGCAGTACGGCGCCATCACGTCGCCCATGGGCTGCCGCGCCTTCCTCTCGCTCTGGTGCAATGAAGAGGGCAGGGCCGTCACGGTCGGGCGCTGCAACATCGGCGCCGTCTCGCTCAACCTGCCGATCATCCTCAAGCTCGCCCAGCTCCGTCATCCCGACACCTGGCGCAATGACTTCTGGCGCATTCTCGACGAGCGTCTCGAATTCATCCGCTCCTTCTTTAAGAAGCGCTACGACATCATCCGCAACCAGAAGTGCTCGAGCAACCCGCTCGCCTTCACGCAGGGCGGCTTCTACGAGGGCACGAAGAGCCCCGACGACCGCGTGGGCGACCTCGTGCGCTACATGACGGCCTCGTTCGGCATCACGGCCCTTGACGAAGCCACCTATCTCTGGAGCGGCAGGCGCCTCGTCGAAGAGGGCGGCGACTTCTCCGCCTCCGTGCTTCGCCACCTCAAGGAAAAGCTCGCGCAGTTCAAGAAGGAGGACGGCCACCTCTACGCCATCTACGGCACGCCGGCCGAGTCGCTCTGCGCCACGCAGGCCCGTCAGTACGACCGCTTCTGCCGCGACGAAGGCGTCGAGAACGTGTTCCGCTCGACCGAGCACTACAGCCCCGAGTACTTCACGAACTCCTTCCACGTCAACGTGACGGAGGACATCACGCCCTTTGAGAAGCAGGACCGCGAGTTCACGGACTTCCATCTCTGCGAAGGCGGCCACATCCAGTACGTGCGCCTCGACAACCCCGAGAACTTCGAGGCCGTCAAGGCGGTCATCCGCCGCGGCATGAAGAAGGGCTTCTATCAGGGCGTCAACTTCGACAGCGCCTACTGCGGCGACTGCGGCAGGCACAGCACGAACGTGCTCTTCAAGTGCCCGCACTGCGGCAGCGCGAACCTCTCCGTCATCTCCCGCGTCTGCGGCTACCTCGGCTACTCCAACGTCAACGGCATGTCCCGCATGAACGACGGCAAGATGGCCGAAATCCGCAACCGCAAGAGCATGTAAGGATCCTCCGATGAACTACATCGGCTTGAGCACCTGCGACACGGCCAACGGCCCCGGCGTGCGCGTCTCGCTCTTCTGCTCGGGGTGCACGCTACACTGTCCCGGCTGCTTCAACGAGGAGAGCTGGGACTTCGGAGCCGGGAGGCCCTTCACCGACGAAACCCTCGCGACGCTTCTCAAGGCGCTCGAGGAGGACTTCGTCGAGGGCCTCAGCCTGCTCGGCGGCGATCCGCTAGAACCCGAGAATCGGGACGAGGTCCTGAGGATCGTCAGGGCCGTGCGCGAAAGGTTCGGCAACACGAAGACCATCTGGCTCTGGACGGGCCGCCGCCACGAGAAGGTGGCGGACTGCCCCGTGCTCGAGTACGTCGACGTGCTCGTCGACGGTCCCTACGTCGAAAAGCTCAAGGTGCATGAAAAGGGCTGCTGGTTCGGAAGCTCCAACCAGCGCGTCATTCCCCTTCATCCCGCTGGCTGATTCGTTCCATGGCCGTCGATCTCTTCAACCGTCACTTCGACTTTCCCGTGCTTCTCGCCATCAGGGATGCCTTCGAGTCGGGCACCTGGGACGGCTGGATGCGTGCGGTCACCGCGCTGGGCGATCACGGCGCCGTCTGGATCGCGCTCGGCGTCGCTCTTCTCCTCTTTCGCAGAACGAGGCTCACGGGAGCCGCAATCCTTCTCGCGCTCACTCTGGTCGCACTTGTCGGCAACATGGGACTCAAGCCGCTCTTTGATCGACTTCGTCCCTGCGACATCATGGGCTTCACGCTTCTGCCCGCGTGTCCGCCCGATCCTTCCTTCCCCTCGGGCCACACGGCCGCCTCCTTTGCGTCGGCCACCGTGCTGTGGCTGCGCCGCTCGGCCTTCTTCCGGCCCGCCCTCGTGCTGGCGGCCCTCATCGCCTTCTCCCGCCTCTATCTCTTCGTGCACTTCCCTACGGACGTCATGGCAGGCATCCTGCTCGGGCTCTGCTGCGCCTGGTGCGCCGCGAGGGGCCTTGAATTCATTGCCGACAGGCGCCGCTGATGCCTCATCGAACCGTACGGTCCATGACGAAAAAGGTCCGCATCCCCGAGGGATGCGGACCGATCGGGCCGTTTGATCAAGCTCCGGTCACCAGAGGCCGATGAGTTTCCACCAGGTCATGCCGACGGTGAGCCACACGACGGTGTTGACCGTGCAGACGATGAAGCCGTTGCGCCACCATTCGCTCTGGCTCACGTAGCCTGTGCCGAAATAGACGGGGACGGCGCCGTTGCCGTAGTGGGTGAGCGAGATGGGAAGGTTGGCGAAGATGCCGAAGGCGACCGCGACCATCAGGGCGGGGGCGCCGCAGGCCGCCGCGACGGCGACGAAGGCGGCATACATGGCGGAGATGCTGGCCGTCACCGAAGCGAAGCAGTAGTGCGAGTAGATGTAGATGAGCGAGATGATCAGGAAGGAGGAGATCCAGCCCATGTGCGCGTCCGCGATGCCGTCCGCAATGAAGGCAGCGGCCCACTTGATGAAGCCGGATTTGGAGAGGACCGTGGCGAGCGCCATCAGCCCGCCCATCCAGAACATCGCGTCCCAGGCGCCCTTTTCGGCGAGGATGTCCTTCCAGGTGAGGACGCCGGCGATGAGCATGATGGAGACCGCGAGCATCGCGATCGACGTGGCACCCAGACCCGTGAGGCTGCCCGTGGCCCAGAGCACGAGGCACATCAGGAAGACGAAGGAGAGCACGAGTTCGTCGCGGGACATCGGCCCCATCTTCTCGAGTTCGTCACGCGCGATCTGACGTGCATTCGGAATCTGCCTGATTTCGGGCGGCGCAATCCTGAGGAGGACGAGCGGCACGAGGAGCAGGCAGACGAGGCCCGGTACGATGGCGGCGACCGCCCACTGCATTCAGGTGAGCTCGACTCCGATGGCAGACCCACGCAGAGCGGGTTGCCGGCCATCGAGGTGAGGGACATTATGCAGGTCACGGCGTCGGCATGGAAGCCGACCTGCATCAGGTACTTGCCGATGCGGCCTGCGGTGGGGTCGGGTTCGGAGTCGAAGGCGCTCGAGAGCGACTGGACGATCGGATAGAAGACGCCGCCTCCTCCTCGGGTCGTGGCCGACGGCATGGCGGGAGAGATGATGAGTTCTGCGAGACAGATCGAATAGCCGAGCGACGTGGCGCTCCTGCCGATCGCCTGAATGATGCGAAACGCAATGCGGCGGCCGAGCCTCATCTTGATGAAGCCGCGCGAGAGGAAGAACGCGCAGACGATGAGCTAGATCGTGCCGTTGCCGAAGCCCATCAGCGCGCCCTTCGTCTTCAGAATGCCGAAGAAGGCGCATAGCGTGAGCGACAGGAAGGCGGCGGCGCTCGAAGCGCGTTCGGGTGTGCGGGCGAGGGGCCCGCGCCATTCAATCATGTGCCTGCTCGAGGACGGATTCGGACGTCAAAACGCCGTCTTGTGGCCTGCGTCAAGCCGTCAAAGAAGGTTTGTAATTCAACTAAAATTTCACGTTTCTTATAAATGACATCCCTAAGGCGTTTTGCCTACGGCGTATTCCCTTCGTGGGACAGGGTTTTGTCTTGAGTCAAAATACTCGGGGAACGTGCTCTCCGTCAGCACTTGAAGGCGGTGTCCGAGGCATCAGGAAGCAGGATGGGAAGGCGGGAGGAGGCCGCAGGGAGGATGGTGAAGGGGGCGGATGCGCGTTGCGGTTCCCTGAGGTGCAGGGAGCCGCAACGGCTGAGCGTGCGGGTCAGTGGTCGGACTTGATGCCTGCGCCGCACATGGTGATGAGCGTGTCGGGCGTGGGGCCGTAGAGCTCGCAGTAGCGGCCCCAGGCGGCGTAGTTGGCGGCCGTGGTGTGCTCGCAGTAGATGCCGCGGCGGGCGAGCAGGGCTCGGGCCTCGAGGATGCGGTCCTTAGGAGCGTGCACGACCCAGATGTCGTGGCGCTTCATCATGTCAAGGATCTCGCGGCCGCGCATCGGAACGCCGATGGCGATGCCCTCGGCCATCGTGGGCGCGGGCGTGACGCGTGCAGGATCCTCAAGCCCCGCCTCGCGGGCGCGGTAGAGCGGATCGCACTTCACGCTCTGGAGCGCGATGATGTTGGGGAAGCGCTCGATTGCCCCCGAGGCGTGCAGATGCTCGAGCGCCTTGACGGCGCCGATGAAGAGCGTGCCGTTGCCGACGGGAATCACGATGTTGGCCGGGATACGGCCGAGCTGCTCGAAGGTCTCGTAGACGTAGGCCTTCATAGAAATTCGGCGCGGAAACCTCTGTCTTC
>NZ_KQ968482.1:0-34139 GCF_001578585.1 Sutterella sp. KLE1602 | reverse complement strand
CATGGGCATCATGCGTTGGACATTGCTCGATCGCATGCGCAAGGCGCATTCTGGTTTGCCTGTTGAGAACACCTACGGCTATCTGACGAAGAACACGCGCATCACTCTGGGACTCCCCAAGACGCATTGCGTCGATGCCTACTGCATCGCGGGGAACCTCAAGGCCGTACGAAGAGGCGTCTGCCTCTATCAGCGACAGGTGCGCAAGCACAACCGTCAGATTCACAAGTGTACGGTGCTCTCGAAGACGCTTAAGGACGGCACGAAGATCGGATACCGAAAGCTCAATCAAACACCGCATCTGGTCAAGAACTTCAGGCTCTTCGACAAGGTGAGATGTCTTGGGCAAACCGGCTTCATCTTCGGGCGAAGATCGTCCGGCTACTTCGATGTCCGGAGGCTGGACGGCGTAAAGCTTTCTTCCGGCATCAGCTACAGGAAGCTCACGCTTCTCGAAAAGAGAAGCACCTATTTAACCGAACTTAGAAAGGAGGACGGCGCTTCCTCCCCTGTCTGAAGACAGAGGTTTCCGCGCCGAATTTCTATGAAGAAGCAGATCATGACGGTCGCCGCCCTCGGCGCCGCTCTTCTCGCCGCAGGCTGCACGACCAATGCCGACCGCCGCGCCGAGCAGTACGCCGAAGCAGGCGGCCAGATGGAGTACAACATCGGCGTCGTGAAGGCCGAACAGGAACGCATCCAGGCCGAGGAATACTACGCCGAACAGGCTCGCCAGAAGGCCGAAGCCCAGAAGCAGGCCGCCAAGGCGAAGGCCGACAAGGCCCGCGCCCAGGCGAACGCCAAGGCCAACGCCGCCAAGAAGGCCAAGCAGGACAAGCTTGATGCACTCGCCCTTCGCGAACGCGAGCTCAAGGTCCGCCTCGCCGAGCTGAAGGTCCAGGAGCGTGAAGCCCAGGTCGGCACGTCCGTTGCCGAAGAGGCCGTCCGCACCGAGAAAGCCCGTGAAAAAGTCGAACTCGAGCTTGAACGCACCCGCGCCGAAATCAAGAAGCTCGACCAATGAGCCCGGCCAAGGCCCTCAGGCCTGAAACCTTGAACAAGGCCCCGCAGGATTCGCTCCTGCAGGGCCTTTCGTTTGTTCAAGCCGTTGCCGAGGTCATTCGAACAGGCTGTCGACCTGCCTTGCCTGAGCCTCCCTCGCCTTCTTCTCCTCGAGAAGCGCGTCCCAGACGGCCTCCTCTTTCTTCACGCCGTCGATGCCGGCGAAGAATTCAAGGGTGCCCTCCTCGACGGTGCCGCCCGCGGCCTTGCGATAGGGCGTGAAGCGGATGACGGCAGGCCAGACGTTGCGCGCAGGCGCCTCGCCCGCCTCGAATTCGCCGGGCTTGCCCGTGAGCCTGTAGCGCTTTTCAAGCGCAGGCAGCACGGAGGAAAATCCCACGGCGTCGCCGCGGCTCTGCAGGAAGAGGCGCGTGAGCCTGCCGCTGTCGGCGGCAATCCACGCCAGCGACTGATATTCGCCCGGCACCCCGAAACAGGGACCGCTGAGCGCATAGGTCGAGGAGCCGTCCTTCGCATGGCTCGGCCCCAGGATGCGGCAGCGCTTGCCGTCGGCCTTCGCCTTGACGTCGGCCGCCGTCGAGATGCCGATCGAAAGTCCCGCAAAGCGCGGTGCGCGGTGAGCGGGATCGGCCTCGATCCAGGCGCGCGTCTCGCGGATCTGGCGCGCCGTCGCGCCGTACTCGACCGTGAAGTCGTCGCCCTTGACGGGGCCCACGGAGAGTTCTGCGGTCTTCGTGCGCCAGTAGTCGCGCCCGCCATCCGAAGTCCAGATGCCGTCGGGATTCATCGAGGGCGTCATCTCCCTGAGGGCCTCGAGCACGCGGGGACGCTCCTTCGCGGGAATCCTCAGGAAGACGTCTGAGAGAAGTCCGCCGTCCGTGTAGTAGACGAGAATGCTCGTGACGCCGAGATCGAAGTCCTGACCCGTGATGATGTGGCGTCTGCCGTAGCGTCCGTTGTCATAGAGGCGGGCATTCTTGCCGAAGACCTCCTCGACGTCCTTGAGGCTCGTCACGTAGGGCATGAAGTCCAGAAACGGCGGCACGATCGCAAGAGGCGACACCGCATCGGCCGTGCGCAGCTCGGCAACACCGTCCGCTCCGGACTCGTCCGCACTCCCCGCGCCGGCATCCTCGTTTTTTTCCTCAGACTTTGCGTCCGCCGCCCCGGTCTTGTCCCCGGCCGTTCCTTCAGCGACTTCCTGAGCCGCATCCGTACGAGCCTCTTCGGCCTTCTCCCCTTCGGGCGAGGCCTCCCCCGTCTCCGAGGCGGAGGCGAGGCCGTTCACCACGCTGTCGAGCGCGTCCTCCGACTCCGAGTCCGGAGCGGATGCGGGCGCAGCCACGGGGGCGGCGGTGGACGCCGCCTGAGCTGCGGCGGGCGCTTCGGCCGCGATGGCCGGCAGGGCCAGCGAGGCGATGGCAAGGGCAAGGAGCTTTTTGTTCTGCATGTCGAGACCAGTGTGGGCCGCAGGCTCTTGGGCGGGCGGCGCGTCTTCAATAACGAGTTCTATATTAGCGGGATTTTGACGCCGGAACACGGAGAGCGCGGCGAGTGGCCCTCTCGCCAAGAGGCTTTCAGCCGTCCATGCAATCCTCCCTGCATCACGCATCCCTCGGTCCCAGCCTGTCCCGCAGGCGCCCTCAGACTGCCTCAGCTTTATCACCGATACTGACCGTTACGTATTCCGATCGTTGCATCGGCTACAATGTGGCCGCTCTTCAATCCCGCCCGTCACCCGCCGACATGAAACGCCTTCTCCTCCCCGCCGTCCTTGCAACGATCCTTGCGGCCGGATGCGCCCAGAATTCGACGCCCGCTCCGTACGGATCCTGCGCCACGCAGCCCTCCAAGCCCCAGGCCGTGCGCACGTCGGCGGCGCCCGAACTCAAGGCGAAGGCTCAGGCTGCGGCCGATGACGCAGGCAAGCCCGCCTCCTGCATCGTGGCGGCCCCGCTCTTTCGCCCAGACTTCCGCGCAGGCGTGAGGTTCGACGAAACGCAGCGCATGAGGTTCTCCTTCTCGAAGGAGGCCGTGAGCGAAGGCGCCCCCGAACAGATTCCCGACTTCTCCGCCTCGATCATCGTCAAGGGCGACTCGATCAGCGCATCCCTCTCCGCGCTAAACACGCCCTTCTGGCGCATCAGCGCAACGCCCTCGACGACGGCCGAGTCCCGCCATCCGCTCCTTTCCTCAAGATTCCGCGCCAAGGACCTCATCAGGGACCTCACCTTCATGTACTGGCCCGTGGACTCGATCAGGGCCTCCCTCGCCAAGACCTGCCCCGACTGCACGCTCTCCGTCTCGGGTTCGACCCGCACACTCGCCCGAAGCGGCCAGCGCGTGCTCGAATCGAGCACCCGGGGCGACGCCACGGTTCTAAGGAACTACCCTGAGGGATACGAGCTCTCCATCGAGCCCGAAAGCGCCCGATAATCGAGGTCAAATCACGCAAAACGCCACGGCCGCAGTCATCCGCGGCCGTTTTTGCATGTCTTCGAACCTCCTCCTGCGCACGTCAGAATGTGACACGATTCAGGGAAACGTCATCAATGCGTCATGGCATCGTCATGAAAAATGGCACACAATATAAGAATCGACATTCGTTGTGCTGCTAGACAAGGACAATAGAGACATGACTGATTCCAAGAACCCCCAGCCCGAAGCCTCCGCCGCGACCGAAGCTGCCCCTCAGCAGGCCGCGCAGGCCGAAGCCGCGGGCAAGCCCGCCCGCCGCACGACCGCACGACGCACCGCCAGAAAGACGGCCGAAAAGACCGTTGAAAAGTCCGTTGAGAAAGCCGGGGCTCCCGTCGCCCCCAAGATCGTCGACGTTGACGATCCGTCCCTCTACATCAACCGCGAGATCAGCTGGATCGAATTCGACCGCAAGGTGCTCGAGACGGCCGCCGATCCGACGGTGCCGCTGTTGCAGCGCGTTCAGTTCCTCGCAATCTTCTTCAACAACCTCGATGAGTTCTACATGGTTCGCGTGATGAACCTGCAGCGTCAGGCCCGCATGGGTGCGGAGCCCACGGGCGCCGACAGGATGCCGCCCGCCCGCCAGCTCACCGAGATCCGCCGCAAGGTCACCGAAATGCTCGAGGTCGCCGAAGACCTCTGGCTCAAGACCCTCAAGCCCGCCCTCGAGAAGAAGGACATCAAGTTCGGCCGCTACTCGCAGCTCTCTCCGAAGCGCCGCAGCGCGCTTGACCGCTACTTCGACCGCCAGATCTTCCCGATCCTCACGCCGCAGGCCGTCGACGCGGGCCATCCCTTCCCGATGATCTCGAACACGAGCATCAACTTCGTGGTCGAACTCGAAGGCGTGCACGCCGACGAGCCGGGCAAGGTCCGCTTCGGCCGCGTGAAGTGCCCGAACAACGTCCCGCGCTTCCTCTTCCTGCCCGAAGACGCCGACGAGACGACGGTGCTTGACGTGCGCTCGCGCGAAGGCACGATCATCATGGTCGAGGACCTCATCATGCAGCGCATGGAGAAGCTCTTCCCGGGCTACCGCGTGCGCTCCCAGGGCCTCTTCCGCATCACCCGCAACACCGACGGCGAAATCGAGGAGGACGAGGCCGACGACCTGCTCGCGGCCGTGCGCGACTACGTCGAGCAGCGCCGCTTCGGCTCCATCGTGCGCCTCGAGCTCGAGCGCGGCATGCCGCAGTGTCTGCAGGACTTCCTCGTCAAGCATCTCGGCACGCGCCCCTATCAGGTGTTCAAGTCCAGAATGCCGCTCGCCTTCAGCGAGTTCATGGGCCTCGGCGGCATCGACCGCCCCGCGCTCAAGTACCCGCCCTTCCACCCGACGCTTCCCGAAGCGCTCGAGCCTGAAACCGACACGTTCGCCGCGATCCGCAAGCGCGACCTGATGTTCTACCACCCGTACGAAACCTTCGGCGGCGTGCTCAACTTCCTGCAGAAGGCCGCGACCGATCCGAACGTCGTCGCCATCAAGCAGACGCTCTACCGCTGCGGCAGCGACTCGCCCGTGGTGAGGAGCCTCCTTGAGGCCCGCCGTCTCGGCAAGCAGGTCACGGCCGTCGTGGAGCTCAAGGCCCGCTTCGACGAAGAGCAGAACATCAACTGGGCCGAGGAACTCGAAGCCGCCGGCGTCAACGTCGTCTACGGCTTCGCCGGCCTCAAGATCCACGCCAAGCTCTGCCTCGTCGTGCGCCGCGAACCCGAGGGCCTGCGCCGCTACGTGCACGTGGGCACCGGCAACTACAACGCCGGCTCCGCCAAGATCTACACCGACCTCGGCATCCTCACGGCCGACGACGCAATCTGCGACGACGTCCAGGACCTCTTCAACGTGATGACGGGCTGCGGCATCATCGACGAATACCGCAAGCTCTTCGTCTCCCCGAAGGGCACGCGTCCGAACATCGTCCGCCTCATCGAGGAAGAGGTCGCGCTGCACAAGAAGCACGGCGGCGGCCACATCATCCTCAAGTGCAACCAGCTCGTCGACCCGGGCATCGTGCGCGAGCTCTACAAGGCCAGTCAGGCCGGCGTGCGCATCGAATGCATCGTGCGCGGCATCTGCTCGATCCGTCCGGGCATCCCCGGCGTCTCCGAGACGATCACCGTCCGCTCGATCGTCGGCCGCCTGCTCGAGCACGCCCGCATCTACTACTTCCGCCATGCGGGCAACGAGAAGATGTACGTGGGCAGCGCCGACCTGATGCCGCGAAACCTCAACGGCCGCATCGAAGTCCTCGCACCAGTCACGGATCCCGACATCCGCGCCAACGTGCTTGACCAGATCGTCCGTCCGCAGCTCGCCGACAACATCCACGCCTGGGAACTCCAGGCCGACGGCAGCTACGTCAAGCAGCATCCCGCCGAGGGCGAGGCCGTCTACGACTCCCAGGAAGAGATCGGCCGAGTCCTCAACCTGATGAAGCGCCGCAAGTGATCCGCGCGCCTCATCCCGTCAGGCCTGTGATCTGAACCCGAAGCCCGCGGTCTCCTGCCGCGGGCTTCGCCGCATATCCCCCATCGGGTGCGGCCTCACTTCACGTTTTCGGACTCGTTCGACGGACTTCTTCTTTAGTACAATCTAAACCCGTTGAAAATGTAGAAACGCTCTGCTCCCGCAGAGCCTCAATCGCATGAAGTACCTGATTGTCGATGATCACGCGCTCGTGAGGAGCGCCCTTTCCATGATGCTTCTCGACCGGGATCCGTCGGCCGAAGTGCTGACGGCCGGCGACGTGCCCACAACCCTTGAGCTCATCGGGCGTGAAGGCGAGACCGCCGACCTGCTCATTCTCGACCTGAACCTGCCCGGCGTCGAAGGCACGGAGCTGATGGAGGAAATCGTCCGCCGCCAGCCCATGCTCAAGATCCTCGTCCTTTCGGGCCTCACCGACCGCGGCCGCATCATGCGCGTACTGCAGCTCGGCGCAGCGGGCTTCGTGCCGAAATCCCTCGACACCGACATGCTCACGAACGCCATTGAGTTCGTCCTCAGGGGCGGCGTCTTCATTCCGTCCAAGCTGCTCGCCGAAAGCCAGCGCGAGGGCTTCTTCTCCGAAACCGCCCGCTCGCTCCCGCACCTCTCGAGCAACGCCCCCAAGCTCACCGACCGCCAGAAGGACGTGCTGATGCTTCTCGCCAAGGGCGCGCCCATCAAGCGCATCTGCCTCGAGCTCAACCTCTCCGAGGGCACCGTGAAGACCCACGTCGCCGCCATCTACCGCATCTTCGGCGCAAGCAACCGAACCGAGGCCCTTCTTGCAGCCCGCCGCGCGGGCTACAGCATCGAGATCTGACGATCCCGCCGCACAAGCCCTGAGGCCCCGCAGGACGAGAGTCCCGCGGGGCCTCTTCGTCTGCGTCTCCCCTTCCTTCTCCTTTTGCGTCTCCGCCTCTCCGCTTCCCTTCCCGCGCAGGCTCCTCCACGAATTGTGGGTTTTTCACAACACTACTCCTCGCATGTCCGCGCTACGACACTTGTCCTAAAAACCCGACATTCTTCCTCATCCGTTCGCACTAGTTCCAAAAACAGCACGCCGTTCCCCGTCCGTCCGCAACCGCCTGCAGCAGAACGAAACTTGAAGAACACACCCGGAAGTGCGCTTTTCCCTCGTCCTGAATTCCGCCTCACCTCAGACATTTGTAACCGCCGCACGAAGTTGAGCGAACGCGTCCTGAAAGCGGATACATTGAATCGACCAAGCGGTGCACTTCCGCATCCCCCACTCATACGGAGAACACACATGTTCAAGAAGTCTTTCGCCGCGCTTGCCGTCCTCGGCTTCTGCGCCTCCTATGCCAACGCCTCCAGCGTCATCCTCTACGGTGTCGTTGACGAAGCCCTCGTCTTCACGCACGAAAAGTTCGACGTAACGGGTGAAGAAGGCACGAAGACCAACACCTTCGGTCTCGAAAGCGGTCTCAACGCTCCGTCCCGCTTCGGTCTTCGCGGCGTCGAAGACCTCGGCAACGGCCTTCAGGTGAGCTTCGTCGCCGAAAACAGCTTCAGCGCCGACGACGGCTCCCTCGGCATGGGCCGCCTCTTCGGCCGCGAACTCTCCGCCACGGTCTCCGGCGACTTCGGCCGCGTGTCCCTCGGCCGCATGGGCGGCGTCGGCTCCTCCGCCGGCTCCTATGACCTCGTGTACGCCTATGGCGACGCCTTTGACGGCGGCGACAACAACATCTTCGGTCTTGCCGCCTCCAGCCGCTACGACAACATGGTGACCTACCAGACGCCCGACTTCGCCGGCGTCAAGGCCACGGTCCAGTACTCCTTCAACGAAGACTCCGTAAACGACAAGGACCGCGAAGGCTCCTCCGCCGTGAACCGCTACGCGTCCGCCGCCCTCACGGGTGACTTCGGCGCCCTCCAGACGGTTCTCGCCTACGAATTCCAGAACTACCAGTCCTTCGGCACGGACGTCAACCCCAGCGTTGAAGACGGCCACACCGTCTACCTCGGCGGCAACTACGACTTCGGCGTCACCCGCCTCTTCGCGATGGCCCAGTACTTCAAGGGCCTGAGCGCCACTCAGCTCACGGCGATCGCCGATGAGACGAGGGCTGAAACCGCCGACAACATGTGGAGCGACGGCGCCAAGGGCTACGGCCTGCACCTCGGCACGGTCACGCCGGTCTTCGGCGGCGATTTCACGGCCGGTCTTTACTTCGTCGACGCCAAGTTCCAAAACGGCGCCAACGCTGCCAATCAAAACGATGCCGACCTTTCCTACTACGGTGCCGCCCTTCGTTATGGCTACCCGCTCTCCAAGCGAACGACCGTCTACACGGGCGTGGGCTACGGCGTGTCCAAGCTTGAGTTCAACAACAACGGTCAGGATGTGGAAGCCAAGAACCAGGTCGGTCAGGCCTACCTCGGCCTGACCCACATGTTCTGATCCTAATTCGACTTGAGTCCCGCTCCGGCGGGACTCAACACGGAACCAGACAAAAGGCCTGCCGTCCCATCACGGGGCGGCAGGCCTTTTTTGCGCATTCCGAGGGTACGGCTTATTTTTCGCGGTCCTTCGAGCGGAACTCGAGGCCCTCCTGAAGCGAGACGGCGTGCTCGTTGAGAAGCTCGCTCGCGTCCTTCGCGCCCTCGCCGGCGGCGCCGAGGATTTCGGCGGCCTGACGGGTGGTTTCTTCAGGCATCTTCACGATGCGCTCGTGGATGTGCTCCTTCGTGCGGTCGACGACGCCCTTGGCCTCGTCGCTCAACTCGATCGTCTTGTCGGCGACCTTCGAGACGGCATTGGTGCCCGCCTCGCGGGCGGCCTCGATGTCCTCCTTGCTGCAGCCTGCGATGCAGGCGGCGACGGCGGCCGTCATGACGAGTAGCATGCTCTTCCTGATCATGGATCGATCCATTTCCTCAAGTGTCCTGTGGATTGAAGGCCGGCCCGCCGCGGCGGGCCGGCCGTGTCACGACAGTATATCGGCTCGCACCGCAAGCGCCTGCGCCGCAGAGGCTCTCAGCTCAAAAAAACTTGCAAGCGGATGTATGCGGAGCCTTCATCGGGCCATCACGTCGAGAATGCCCGCGAGCTGCTCGTCGTACCAAGGATTGAAGGTGAGCTTCGCGCAGTTGCGCCCGTCGCCCGGCTGATGGCGCTCGCCCGAATACCAGATCTCGGCGCCTTCCTCGCAGGCCTTGGATTCGGCCTTCGACTGACCGTTCCAGCAGAGGCGCTCCGCCCCCGATTCGCCGTACATGGGATTGTCGGGACGATACGTCATGGACATGTGCGAGAAGCTCGCGATGCGCTTCTCGGGCACCGCTTCGGGCAGGATGCGCACGTGCGCCGAAAGTCCCCTTGCGAACCTCTCCTCGCCGTACCAGAAGATGCGGGTCCTCGGATTCGGGAAGGCGCGATCGAACCTCGCGAGCAGGTCCTCCGTCTCGACGAGTCCGTCGTGCTCCGCGAGCATCACGGCCGCCGGACCGCTCCAGGGCTTCTTCTCAAGGCGCTCAAGCACGTCGTCCGCCCGCACCATCGTGTCGTGGAAGGCCGCAAAGCCCTTCATCGGCACCACGAAGTACTGGAACGGATTGCGCCCGCCGTTGGGACGGCTCTCAGGCGTCACGAGCCAGTCCCTGAAGTTCGAGACGAAGGACGCCGCCCAAGCGAACGGCGGCCTCACCTCGACCGCGGGCGAGAAGAGCACAAAGCCCTTCGTCCTGCCGGGGTTCGCGTCAGCGTAGTCGAGCACAAGGTTGCACCCCGTCGAATAGCCGCCGAGCCACATCTCGTCGACCTCCCTCGAAAGGATGTCGGCCTGCTCCTGCACGACGCGCCGCCAGTCGTCCGCCGTCGCGGGCATCATGTCGGCGGGCTGCGTGCCGCAGCCGGGCAGAAGCACCGTCCTCACCAGAATGCCGTTCGCCGCAAGCGACTGCGCAATGTCGGAGAAGGACCAGGGCGAGTCGCCGAGCCCGTGCACGAGCAGGATCCCGCGCCCGTCGGAATGCTCGGGGCGGTACTCCTTCGGCAGGTTCGCCTCGAGCTCCATCTTCCTGCCCTCGTCCGTGTCGAGCACGAAGCTGCGGTTGGCGCCGATCCACGCCTTTGCGTCGGCCGCATACTGCGCGAAGCTCGTCTGGCCGAGCGGCATAACGTGCCTCTGCGCGTCCTCGAGCGACGGTGCGGCACAGCTCGTGACGGAAAGCAGAATCGAGGCGGCGAGGATTCCGGAACGGACGAACATGAAGGACTCCTGAAAACGGGTGGGTGAGGACACTTTCTCACGTTCAGCCTGAAACCTCAAGTGCACGCCAGACCCCTGCACGCGCATGTGCCGCAGCGGGTCTGCGACGCCGCACGCCCGCCCCGTCCTCGACACGCTCCTCAACGTGCGCAGACGTCCTCAAAAAATCCTCGACCCGGCGCGCCTTAATCGGTACAATGCGGGGTTTGCTTTTTTTCAACCAACACCAAGAAAGATATCCAACCAGAGACGCCATTATGAAAACGATCGAAAAGCCGAAGATGACCTGTCTGCAGCTCACGATGGCCGTGATGCTCAACATGCTCGGATCCTCCATCATCCTGATGCCGACGAAGCTCGCTGAAGTCGGCACGATGTCCATCCTGGCCTGGCTCGTCACCATCAGCGGTGCGACCACCATTGCCTACGTCTTTGCCAAATGCGGCATGTTCAGCAAGAAGAGCGGCGGCATCGGCGGCTACGCCGCCTATGCCTTCGGCAAGTCCGGAAGCTTCATTGCGAACTTCAGCTACGGCGTCTCGCTCATCATTGCGAACCTCACAATCGCCATTTCGATCGTCGGCTATCTGATGGTGCTCTTCGAGTGGAACCTCACCCCGCTCGAAATGGGTATTGCAAGCATCATCGTGATCTGGCTCTGCTCGCTGCCCAACATCCGCGGCGCGCGCTTCATCGGCCAGCTCTCGCACTTCTCGAGCTACGGCATCCTGATTCCGATCCTGATCCTCACCGTGATCGGCTGGAACTGGTTCTCGGTCGACCGCTACATCGGCGCCTGGAACCCGCAGAACCTCTCGCTCTTCGACGGCATCTCCGCAGGCATCTCCATGACGCTCTGGGGCTTCCTCGGCCTTGAGACCGCCAGCGCGAACTCCGAGGCCGTGGAGGATCCCGAAAAGTCGGTCCCGCGCGCCATGGTGCTCGCCACGCTCGGCGCCGGCACCGTCTACGTGCTCGCCAACAACATCAGCTTCGGCATCGTCGACAACGAGCTCCTCTCGCACTCGACCGCACCCTTCGGCCTCGTCTTCGCCACGATGTTCAGCCCCGAAATCGGCAAGTTCGTCATGGCCCTGATGGCGCTCGCCTGCGCGGGCTGCCTCACGAGCTGGCAGTTCACGATCGCCGAGGTCTTCCGCGTCTCCGCCCGCGAGGAATACTTCCCGAAGCTCTTCGCCAAGGTCACCCGCCTCAACGTGCCCGTGATCGGCATGGTCGTGATACTGCTCCTGCAGTCCCTAGCCGCGCTCCTCACGATCGACCCGCGCCTCGAGCAGCAGTTCTACATCCTGAAGGACCTCGCCGTCGTGACGAACCTCGTCCCGTACCTGCTCGCCTTCGCCGCCGCCAACGTCATCGTGCACCGCGAGCCCGCAGACCCGAAGACTGCCTCTCGCATCACCATCGTCGCAACCATCGCCTCGGTCTACTCGCTCTACGCGCTTTACGCCTGCGGCGAGAGCGCCATGATGTGGGGCGCCCTCACGACCTTCGCGGGCATCTGGCTCTACGGCTTTGCCGCAAAGTCCCTTGAGATCAAGGGCCGCCTGCGCGGCGAAGAATAAGCCTCACCGCCTTCGGGTCCATCCCGCAACCGTCAATGCAACTCGGGCGTGTCTCCCTTCGGAGACACGCCCGAGTTCTTTTCCGCCTCTTTGGCATCCCTTCATCAGAACGCCGCGTTCTCGGCCATCGGCCTCACGCGCATGATCGCCTCATTGAGGCTCTTTGCGTCAGCGGGCTTCTGAAGGATGTGCGGCAGCGACGAGGGCACCACGCGGCCCCTCTCGCGGCGCTTCCTGTACTCGCCCTCGATCAGGTCGACCGCAACGGCCGTGAGCATCACGGTGGGCACGGGGCGCTTCATGTGCGCCTCGATCATGCCCGCCGCCTCGAGTCCCGTGGGCTTCTCGGCCCCGAGGTTGTAGTCGCTCACGAGCGCGATCACATTTTCGGTCTCAGCGGCGAGCCTGTAGAACTCCTCGCAGGGCTCGCCCGCATCGATCACCTCGGCTCCCCAGCTCTCGAGCATGCTCTTGAGGGCATCGCGCACGAAGCGATTGTCCTCGAGAAGCAGGATCCTGCCCTTGAGGGCCCTGATCTCGCCGCCGATCGGCACGGCCTTCTCGAAGCGGTCGGCCTGCTCGGACTCGTCGATGCTGAAGGCGAGACGGAAGACGCTGCCTCGGCCCGGCTTCGAGCCGAGCGTAAGCTCAAGCCCGAGCTGTCTTGCGATGCCGCGCACGATCGAGAGCCCCAGGCCATAGCCCGAGCCCGGCGCCGCACGGCCCGCAGCTCCGCGATAGAAGGTGCCGAAGATGCGGCTCCTGTCCTCGGCCGAGATGCCGGGACCGCAGTCGTAGACGCCGATCACGAGGCGGCTCTCCACCCGTCGCGCGCCGAGCACGATCTCGGGCACGCGGGCCTTCGCGGGATCGGAGTACGCGACAGCGTTGCTCACCAGATTCTTGAGGGCGCGCTTGACCATCGTGACGTCCGTAAGGATCGTCACGGGAGGCGCCGAGACGCGAAGCCTCAGGCCCTTCTTTTCCGCGATCGGACGGCACTCCTCGGCGAGCTCCTCGAGAAGCTCGCGCACGCTTGCATGCTCGGGATGGAGCTCCATCTGCCCGAACTCCATGCGCGTGACGGTGAGAACCTGCTCGACCAGGGTCGAGATGGCCGAAATCGAGAGCGCAAGCTGCTTGACGACGGGCACGGTCTGAGGCGTCGCCCTGCGTCCGAGAATGTCGATGTAGATCCCCATGGCCTGAAGCGGCTGGCGGATGTCGTGATTGGCGGCCGCAAAGAACTTCGAGCGGCGCTCGCTCTCCTCCTCGGTCTGCCTGCGCGCCTTCTCCGCGCGCGCGATCTCGATCCTGAGGCGCTCGACGAGACGCTCATTCTGGGCGGCCGTGATGATCGAGTTGACGACCATTTCGTTGAGCTTCCTGCCCGAATAGAGAATGAAGACCGTCGTGACGAGAATGATGAGCGCAATGAGGGTCTGGCTCACGCCGAACTGCACGGCGCCCGCCACGATGACGGGCGTGAGCGAGCAGAGCGTGAAGGCCGAGAGCGACGGCAGCCAGCAGGAGTAGACGGGCCAGCTTGCGAACGTCACGGCCACGATGGTCGCGACCGTGATCATCTGGTGCGCCCCCTGGAAGGGGACCATCAGCGTGGGCCCCGCTACGCCCCAGATGATGCCTGCCGAGACGGCGAGCGCCGTCCAACGGCGGATCCACTTGCGAATGTTGGCCTCGCGGTTCGCGTCACGCCAGAAAAGACGCACGTAGCGAAGCGACAGCCAGATCTGAATGAGGCCGTAGCAGAACCACACGGTGAGAAACACCTCGCTCACGCCGCTCTGCCAGTAGACGGCCGTGAGCGACGCCATGCCCGTGAACTGTGCCGTGAGGGCAACGGGAAAGAGCTTGAGGCTCGAGAGAATGAGCTTGGCGAGCGTGCCCGCCGTGATGTGGTGCACCGTGCTCGTCATGAAGAAGGCGCGCAGAAAGCGCCAGGTCTGCTCGCGGATCGGAAAGAAGTTCATGGCGCGGCCTCCAGCGACACCCGTCCCTCATGCGACGAAAGCCTCACCCGCATCCCGACGGGAAGCGAGAGCTTCCTGTGAAGGTGCCCGAAGGGACAGCCCGTCACGAAGGGAAGCCCCGTGCGAGCCCGCATGAAGTCGAGCGCATGCGAGAGCCTGAAGTCGCCTTCCCAGCCTGCGGGCCTGTCCGCGCCCTGCAGGTCGCAGACGACGACCGCCTGCTGACGCCTCAGGATCCCCGCCATGTCGAGCGTGAGCAGCATGCGCTCGATCCTGTAGGCGGGCTCGGCCACGTCCTCGATGAAGAGAATGCCGTTTTCAACCTGAGGCATCCAGGGTGTGCCCGCCAGCGAGGCGATCATCGCCAGATTGCCACCCCAGAGGACGCCCTCGGCATCTGCATCGTCCGTGTCGTCCGACTGCCACGTCGATGCGAAGGGCCTGCGACCGACGACGGCCAGAAGCCCCTCGATCGTGAGGGGATCAGGATCAATCAAGTCCCTGAGCGTCGGGCCCTGCCAGCTTGTGCGGCCCGTCCTTGCCAGAAGCGCGAGCTCGAAGGCCGTCACGTCCGAAAAGCCGACGAAGGGCGTAGACGCGGCACCGATCCGCTCCCAGTCGAGCATGTCGAGAATGCGTCCGCACCCATAGCCGCCGCGCATCGCCATGACGAGATCCGCATCGAGCTCTGTGAGCGCACAGGTCAGATCCCCGGCCCTGACGGCGTCGGGACCTGCAAAGCGCGCCTCCTCGAGATACGTGCCCTCAAGTTCGCGCACGCGAAAGCCGAGCGCTTCGGCGGCCGAGAACGCCCGGCGCCTGAGCGCCCAGTCAATGCCGCCCTCGTTCGTCACCCACTGTCGCGACGGCGCCGCGACGGCAAGCGCCAGTCCCTCGAAGGGCCTTGCGGAATCGGTCATCGGACTTCTCCTTCGCCTTCCCTTTCGTTTTCCTTCGCGCCGCGGCGCGCGGCGAAGAAATCGGCGAGCAGCGTCTTTGCCTCCTGCGCCATGACGCCGCGCCTCACCCACGGGCGGTGGTTGACGCCCGGCAGCTCGAAGAGCGAGAGTGCGCCGCCCACGGCGCCCATGCGCTCGTCAGTCGCGCCGAAGACGATGCGGCCGGGTCTTGCCTGCACGATCGCGCCCGCGCACATCGGGCAGGGCTCGAGCGTGACGTAGAGCGTCGTCTCGGCAAGCCTGTGGTTCTTCATGACGCGGGCGCCCTCGCGCAGCACGAGCATTTCGGCGTGCGCCGTCGGATCGCCGTTGCGAAGCGTGCGGTTGCCCGCACACGCGATGATCCTGCCGTCCGCAACAAGCACGGCGCCCACGGGCACCTCGCCCGCCTGCGCGGCGGCCCTCGCCTCGGCGAGCGCCTCGGTCATGAAGCGGCGGTCGGCCTCGTCGTCGACGGGCGGCTCTCCGCTGTTGACAGCGCGGTTCTTCGCCTGCAGCGCCTCGCGCGTTCGGGCGCGTCGTGCGGCAAGGATCGCCGCGGCGGTCTCGAGCTCGTCGGTGAGCCTTGCGGCCGTCACGTTCGGGCGCGGCGCGAGTCCGTTGGCAAAGCCTTCGAACGTCTTCTCAAGAAGGCCCGACTCAAGGGCGGCGGCAACAAGTCCCTCGGGCGTTTCGTTCATCCAGGCGCCGGGCCCCGCAAGAAAGCGCTCTGCGGATGCGCGAACCGCCGCCTCATCCGCCGCCTTCGGCAGAAAGAGGAGCCACGCGCCCGTGACGATGCGCAGATTGTCGGAGGAGGCCTTCGCGAGGCTCGCGATCGTGCTGCCCCTGCGGATGGAGAGCGCGCTGAACGCCTCGATGTCGGCGATGGAATAGTCCCTGACGATGAGAGAGTACATCTTCGTTCTCACCTTTTTTCGTGTCGAATATTGACGGGAAAGCGCCCGCTGAGGAGCGCGCGCGTAGAATGTTCCCGATTTGAAGAAAGTCCGTTTGGAACCTCATCACAAGGATTCATGATCGTGAAGAACAAGCTTGTTGCGGGCGCCCTGGCGCTCTCCCTTTTTGCGACTCCCATTGTAGCGGTTCAGGCCGCCTCCACTTCGGACACAAGCGAAGCGCTTGCCGAGTGTCTCTACAAGCACGCCACCGCGAGCGACAAGCAGGTCCTCGTGCAGTGGGCCTACGTCACGCTCTCGAAGACCTCCGCCGCCAAGCAGATCCAGACGATTCCGTCGGCCAAGGTGAAGAACATCGAGTCGAGCGCCCAGAAGGCGCTGACGAACCTCGTCGTCGGCCGCTGCTCCTCGCCCGCCGTCAAGGTCCTCATGAAGAATCCCAAGAACGGCCTGCAGGAGACCATGACGCTGCTCGCGGGCAAGCTCGTCAACGCCGAAATCGAGCGCCGCGCCTCGCCCATCCTCTCGCTCACGATGACCGACCTGATGGGCCTCAGGAAGTAGGCCCCGGTCCCGCACATCGAGAAAAACGGCGAAAAGTCCGTCCTCCCGGCGGGCTTTTCCGCATTGACGAACGGGCGTCGACGCCCAATACTTGATTATTTCCGCCCAATCTCTGGAGATCCCGCATGCGCAAGCTCTGCCTCGTTCCCGCTCTTCTTCTGGCCGCCGCCAGCGCCTCGGCTGAAACGCCGGTCAAGCTCTGGAACGACTACGTATACAACCAGCCCGTCGAGAGCGTGAAGGCCGAAGCCGGGATCTTCGACTGCTCGCAGCGCGGCCAGCAGATGTTCTGCCGCGCCAACGTCGAATTTGCGGGCCACAAGGACTGGGGCGAGGTGTTCTTCTTCACGAACGGCCGCCTCAAGGCCGTCTCGCTCTTCGCGCCGATCTCCCGCGCCCACTTCACCGATGCGGCCGCCGCCGTGCGCAAGACGGGCATGACGCCCGCCGTCCTCACGGACCACGAAGACAAGGTCGCCTTCGACTTCTTCCAGGCCAAGCTTCAGGCGAAGTCCATGGCCTCCATCGACCGCGAGCTCGCCACGAAGGAAACCGAGCTTCTCAAGGGCAAGAAGGTGGGCTACGTCTTCATCGACGCCAAGACGCTCCTTGAAAGCGTCAAGAGCGGCAACGTCACCAATGCCGCCCAGTTCTTCCAGATCCACGCCCCGCGCACCCTGCGCACCACCGAGATCCTGCTCGACGAACAGGGCGTTGCCGTGAGCTTCCGCGCCCCGATGGCCGTCCAGGACGAGACGGGCAAGAGCATGCTCGAAGAAAAGAAGTCCAAATAAGCCCGACTTTCCGGCACACGCGACACGAAAGGCCGGTCTCCGCTGCGGAGGACCGGCCTTTCTTCATTTTTCAGAGTCTGCCTCGGGACTCTTACTTCGCCTCGGCGGCCTTTTCGCGGCTCGCGTGGCGGGCGCGCAGCACGTCGATCACGTCGGCGAGCTCGAGGTCCGCGTCGGCGAGGAGCACGAGCAGGTGATAGACGAGGTCGGCGGCCTCGTTCCTGAGCTCCTCCCTGTCGTGCACGGTAGCGGCGAGCGCCGTCTCGACGCCCTCTTCGCCCACCTTCTGCGCGATGCGCTTGGTGCCGCGGGCGTAGAGGCTGGCGGTGTAGGACGTGGCCGGATCGGCGTTTCGGCGGCTCTCTAGGAGCACCTCCAGATCGCGCAGGAAGTTCCACTTGTGCTCGACGGGCGAGAAGCAGCTCGGCGTGCCGCGGTGGCAGGTCGGGCCGTCGGGATTGACGAGCACGAGGAGCGCGTCGCTGTCGCAGTCCGTGCCGATGTCGACGAGGTGCAGCCAGTTGCCGCTCGTCTCGCCCTTGGTCCAGAGGCGGCCCTTGGTGCGGGACCAGAACGTGACCTTCTTCGTCTCGAGGGTCTTTTCAAGCGCCTCGGGGTTCATGCAGCCGAGCATGAGCACCCGGCCCGAGCAGGCGTCCTGCACGACGGCCGGAATCAGTCCGCCGGTCTTCTCCCAGTCGAGCGCCTTGATGTCTTCGTTGGTCAGCATGTTCTCACCTCAATGTTGTTCTCGCGGAGATAGTTCTTCAGGTCTCCGATGTTGATGATCTTCTTGTGGAAGACGGAGGCGGCAAGCGCTCCGTCGACCTTCGCGTCTCGGAAGGCCTCGAGGAAGTGGACGGGCTCGCCCGCGCCGCCGCTCGCGATGAGCGGCACGCGGCAGACCGAGCGCACGGCGGCGAGCTGCCTGAGGTCGTAGCCGCGGCGCACGCCGTCCTGGTTCATCATGTTGAGCACGATCTCGCCCGCGCCGCGCTTCTGCACCTCCTCGACCCAGTCGAGGGTGCTCCACTGCGTGACGCGCGTCTTCTTTTCGTCGCCCGTGAACTGGTTGACGCGGTATTCGTCCGAACCTTCCTCATGACGGGAGTCGATCCCGACCACGACGCACTGCACGCCGAAGCGGTCCGCAAGACGGGAGATGAGGTCCGGGTCGGCGAGCGCCGGCGAGTTGACGGAGATCTTGTCGGCGCCGTAGGCGAGAAGCCTGCCGGCGTCCTCGACCGTGCGGATGCCGCCCGCGACGCAGAACGGGATGTCGATCGCCTCGGCGACGCGGCTGATCCAGCTCTTGTCGACGACGCGGCCGTCGGACGAGGCGGTGATGTCGTAGAAGACGAGCTCGTCGGCGCCCTCTTCGGCATAGCGCTTTGCGAGCGGCACGATTTCGCCCACGACCTCGTGGCCGCGGAACTTGACGCCCTTGACGACGACGCCGTCCTTCACGTCAAGACAGGGGATTATGCGTTTGGCCAGCATTCGATAGCCTCTTCAACGGTAAAGCGTCCCTCGAGAAGCGCGCGGCCGACGATGACGCCGGAGGCGCCCGTCGTACTGACCGCACGGATGTCGTCCAGCCCGCCGATGCCGCCCGAGGCCTGGAAGCCGATGGCGGGGAAGGCCTTCGAAAGGTCCGCGTAGAGCGCGGCGTTGGAACCCGAGAGGGTGCCGTCGCGCGAGATGTCGGTGGTGAGCACGTGGCGCAGGCCCGCAGGCTCGAAGACGCGGATCAGATCCTCGATCACGACGCCCGAGTCCTCCTGCCAGCCGCTCACGGCGATGTTGCGGCGGCCTGCCGCGTCGATGCGCACGTCGAGCGCGAGCACGATGCGCTCGGCGCCGAAGGTCTTCATCCAGCGAAGAACCTCCTCCGTGCACCTCACGGCGGTGGAGCCCACTACGACGCGGGTGGCGCCCGCATCAAGAAGAGCCCTCACATCCTCCTCGCTCCTGACGCCACCGCCCGTCTGCACGGGCACGGAGAGATTCGAAAGAAGGTGCCTGAGAAGCGGGATCTGGCGCTTGGCCGGATCCTTCGCACCCGTCAGATCCACGATGTGCAGGAGCTTCGCCCCTGCGGCCTCGTAGGCCTGAAGGCGCTCGAGGGGATCGTCGCCGTAGCTTCGCTCGGCGCCGTAGTCGCCCTGGTGCAGCCGCACGACGCGGCCGTCGATGAGGTCGATGGCGGGGATGATCATGCTTCGATTTCCAGGAAGTTTGCAATCAGGCGTGCGCCGGCGCGGCCGGAGCGTTCCGGATGGAACTGCACGCCCATGAAGTTTTCGTGTGCCGCAGCTGCCGTGAACTCCTCGCCGTACGTGCAGCGGGCGGTCGTGCAGGCGCCCGTGGGCATTGCGTAGCTGTGCACGAAGTAGAACCAGTCGCCGGCCTCGATGCCCCTGAAGAGGAGTCTCGCATGAGGCGTGTCCTCGGGATAGACCCTGTTCCAGCCCATGTGCGGCAGCGGCAGGCCGTCGGCCCTGAGGGCGCGGACGTCGGCATCGATGAGGCCGAGCAGGTCCACGCCGCCCGTCTCCTCGCTGCGGCGTCCGAGAATCTGTTCGCCGAGGCAGATGCCGAGCACGGGCTGCGTCGCCTCACGGATGAGGTCCGCAAGGCCGCGCTCCTCGATGGCGGCCATCGCGGCTCGGGCCGTGCCCACGCCGGGCAGGAAGATGCGGTCGGCGGCGCGGATCTCGGCCGCCTCGCGCGTAATGATGGGCTCGACGCCGAGCCTCTTCACCGCAAAGGCGAGCGAAGAGAGGTTGGCGACGCCCGTATCAAGAATGACGGCACGCATCAGAGCACCCCCTTGGAGGACGGCAGATCGCTCCCCTCAATTTTCACAGCGTCGCGCAGCGTGCGCCCGAACGCCTTGAAGAGTCCCTCGGCCACGTGGTGGTCGTTCCTGCCCTGCGCCTTGAGGTTGAGCGTCACGCCCATCGTCTGGGCGAGCGAGCGGAAGAAGTGCTCGACCATCTCGGTGGACATGTCGCCCACCTTGTGGTGCTTGAACTTCGCCTTGAAGGTTAGGTACGGCCTGCCAGAGATGTCGAGCGCGCAGCGCGCGAGCGTCTCGTCCATCGGCAGCAGGAAGCCGAAGCGGCGGATGCCGCGCTTGTCGCCGAGCGCCTCCTTGAGCGCCTCGCCGAGCGCAAGGCCGACGTCCTCGATCGTGTGGTGGTCGTCGATCTCAAGGTCGCCCACCGCACGCACGTGCAGTCTGATGCCGCCGTGCACGGCGATCTGCGTGAGCATGTGGTCGAAGAAACCCACGCCCGTGTTGATTTCATTCTTGCCCGAGCGATCGAGCCAGGCTTCGACGACGATGCGGGTCTCCTTCGTGTTGCGCTCGACGCGGGCGTGACGGGCGGACTTCGCCGCATTCTCGATCTCGTCGGCGATCTCGGCCCAGCTGCGGCCGTCGGGCCCGACGCGAAGGCCCCTGAGGCCCATGTTGTCGGCGAGCTTCATGTCGGTCTCGCGGTCACCGATCACGTAGCAGTTCGCGACGTCAAGCACGCCGTCCTTGAGGTACTTCTTCACGAGGCCCGTTCCGGGCTTCCTGCACTCACAGCCCTCGCCGGGCATGTGCGGGCAGATGAGCACCTCGTCGAAGCGGGCGCCCTGGCTCTCGAGGATCTGCATCATCAGTTCGTGCGGCCCCGTGAAATCGGCCCTCGGGAAGCTCTTCGTGCCGAGCCCGTCCTGGTTCGAGACCATGACGAGCTTCCAGCCCGCCTCGCGCAGGCGCTTCAGGGCGGGCAGAACGCCCTCGACGAACCTCATCTTCTCGAAGCGGTCGACCTGAAAGTCCTCGGGCTCCTCGAGAATGGTGCCGTCGCGGTCCACAAAGAGAATGCGCTCGTTCATGCGGCCTCCTTCAGAATCTCTTCAAGTTCGGTGAGAAGGCGCTCGTTCTCGTCCTTCGTGCCCACCGTGATGCGGATGCAGTTCTCGAGCGTCGGCTGGCGGCTCTGGTCGCGCAGGATGATGCCGCGGTCGCGCAACGCCGTGAAGACGCGGGCGGCGTCGACGAACCTCACGAGAAGGAAGTTCGAGGCGCTCGGATACACGGCCTCGACGCCATCGAGGTCCTCAAGCGCAACCTCAAGCTCACACTTGCGCATCACGCACTGGGCGGCGCGCCTGTGCATGAGGCTCACGCTCTCGGGCGAGAGCGCCTGCGCGGCGATGTCGGCGCAGGGCACGGGAATCGGATAGGGCGCGATCACCTTCCTCAGCATGCCGATGACGGCGGGCGAGGAAAGCAGGAACCCGCAGCGCAGGCCCGCCAGCGCAAAGGCCTTCGAGAGCGTACGGATGATCACGACGTGCGGATAGTCCTTGAGAAGCTCGACGGCCGTGTTCGCGGGCGTAAATTCGATGTAGGCCTCGTCGATGACGAGAAGAGCCCTGCCCGCGGTGAGCTCGGCGAGCTTGCGCAGCATGCCCACGGGAATCAGCGTGCCCGTCGGATTGCCGGGCGAGCAGGCGAAGACGAGCTTGACGTCCGTCCTCTCCTCGAGGACCTTCGCGGCCTCGGCCACGTCGGGCAACCAGCCGCGGTCGGGCGAGGTGACGAGGTTCACGACCTCGGCGCCGTTCGTCTCGGCGGAGACGGCGTACATGCCGTAGGTGGGCGGAAACTGCAGGACGGCGTCCTCGCCGGGGCGGCAGAACGTGCGCACGAGAAGCTCGATGCCTTCGTCTCCGCCTCGCGTCACGAGGATCTGTTCGGGACTCACGCCCGCATAGGCCGCATAGCGTTCGACGACGGCCTCGGGCTGGGGCTCGGGATAGCGGTTGAAGAGCTTCGTCTCGGGCGCCATCGGCTCGGCCTCGGCCGACTCGTTGGCGTTGAGCCAGACTTCGCCCGTCACGCCCGCGGCCTGCATGATGCGGCGCGCGGACTGGTAGGGCGTGAGCTTCTGCACGTCCGGCCGGGCCAGCAGGCCCGGATCGGCGGCGGTTCGTTCACAAAAGACGGCCATGACGGATCACTCCTTCGACTGCTTGATTCGGTCCATGCGCACGAGAACGGCGTTCATGTGCGCGTCGAGCTCTTCGGCGTGCGCAAGAAGCGCGATGGCGGGGCCGAGCTTTTCAAAGCCCTGCGGCGTCATTTCCTGAACGGTCATGCGCTTCGTGAAGTCGGCGAGCCCGAGGCTCGAGTACGTGGCGGCATAGCCGTAGGTCGGAAGAACGTGGTTCGTGCCCGTGGCGTAGTCGCCGCCCGACTCGGGAGACCAGTCGCCCACGAAGACGGAGCCCGCGTTCTGCACGAGCGGCACCAGATCGCGGGCGTTTCGCGTCTGGATGATGAGGTGTTCGGGCGCGTAGCGGTTCGAGACCTCCACGCACGCCTCGAGGTCCTTGACGAGGATGAGGCGGCTCGCAGACAGGGCCTTCGTCGCGATCTCGCGGCGCGGCAGGGCGGCGAGCTGGGAGGCGACCTCGCCCGCAACGGCTTCGGCGAGCTTGCGCGAGGGCGTCACGAGCACCACCTGGCTGTCGGGACCGTGTTCGGCCTGAGAAAGCAGGTCGGCCGCAACGAAGGCCGGATCGGCGCCTTCGTCGGCGATCACGAGCACCTCGGAGGGGCCCGCGGGCATGTCGATGGCGGCGCCGTCGGGACGGCTGCTCACCTGACGCTTGGCCTCGGTCACGTAGGCGTTGCCCGGACCGAAGATCTTGCCCACGCGCGGAATCGTCGCCGTGCCGAAGGCCATCGCGGCCACGGCCTGGGCGCCGCCCACCTGATAGATCTCGTCAATGCCGCAAAGGCGCGCGGCGGCGAGGATCGGATCGGCGATCGGAGGCGGCGAGCAGAGGATGACGCGGCCGCAGCCCGCGATCTTGGCAGGAATGCCGAGCATCAGCACCGTGGAAAAGAGCGGAGCCGTGCCGCCGGGAATGTAGAGGCCCACCGCGCCGATCGGACGCGTGACCTGCTGGCAGACGACGCCGGGCATCGTCTCGACCGTGACGGGCTCAAGCACTTCGGCGCTGTGGAACTTCTCGATGTTGGCGGCGGCCGTCTTCAGAGCGGCCATGAAGTCCTCGGGCAGACGTGCGACGGCGGCGTCGACCTCCTCGGCCGAGACCCTGAAGTCCTTCACCTCGGTGCGGTCGAACTTCGCGGAGAATTCGCGAAGGGCCTCGTCACCGCGCTCGCGCACGGCCTCGAGAATGCCCTCGACCACGGTCTTGATGCGGTCGCCCGCCATCACGGCGGGGCGTCGGAGAATCTCCTCGCGCTCCGTTTCATTGAGCGCGCCCCATTCGATCACGTCGTTGAAGTTGAACTGAGACATCTTGACTACTCCATCATTTTTTCAATCGGCAGGACGAGAATCGAGCTGGCGCCGAGCGCCTTGAGCTCTTCCATTGTTTCCCAGAAAAGGCTTTCGCTGCTCACCATGTGAAGGGCCACATGGTCGTCGGACCCCGCAAGCGGCAGGATCGTCGGGTGCTCCGCGCCGGGCAGAAGCGCCGTTACTTCGGCGAGCTTCGCCTTCGGGGCGTGCAGCATGATGTACTTGCATTCGCGGGCCCTTGAGACGCCCTGCATGCGCACGAGAAGCTTCTCGACCAGGGCCTCCTTGTCGGCGTCGAGCGGCTCGCTCTTCGCGATGAGGCAGGCCTTCGAACGGTAGACCACCTCCACTTCGCGCAGGCCGTTCGCTTCAAGCGTCGCGCCCGAGCTCACGAGGTCACAGATCGCGTCGGCCAGCCCCGCGCGCGGTGCCACCTCGACGGAGCCCGTCAGCAGGCATGGCTTGAACGTGAGGCCGCGCTCGTCGAAGCAGCGCTTGAGAAGCTGCGGATAGCTCGTCGCGATGCGGTAGCCGTCAAGGCTCTCAAGCCCCGCCCACTCCTGGTCGGCCGGGATCGCGATCGAGAGGCGGCAGCCGCCAAAGTCGAAGCGGCGCAACATCCTGAAGTCCGTGGACTGGCCCTGGCTGCGGCGTGCAAGAACCGTCTCCTCAAGCACGTTTTCGCCGATGATGCCCAGATCCACGACCCCGTCCATCACGAGGCCGGGAATGTCGTCATCCCTGACGCGCAGGATTTCGACCGGCATGTTCTCGGCCATCGCCAGCAGGCGCTGCGCGTGGTAGCGAACCTTGAGTCCGCAGCGTTCAAGAAGATCCTGCGAATCGTCGGAAAGACGTCCCGACTTCTGCATTGCAATCCTCAGACGATTGGTTTCGGTCATTTGCTTCCCTGAAATTTGATTTGATGACTGTTGCTCGCCGAAGCGGAGCTTCGTGTCCAGCCCCTCGACATCCGCACCCCGGATTGTGAAAAAGCCCCCGGAAGGCGTGCTTCCGGGGGCTTTGCTTGATTGTCCTGCTGGAGTCTCACTCCGCACCGCCGAAAGCATGAACCCATCCTCCCGACAGCGTTTCCGCGCCCGAGGGATGTCTTACGTATGGTGGTGATGGCGGCGAAGGAGGGAGAAGTACACTTTTTCGTGCTCCGGCTGTGTTTGTTGCGCTTGAATTCGTTTCCCGTCAGGCATGACTGCGCCTGACTTTCGTCCATTATGGCACGCTGATCCCGCGCATCAAACCCTCCTCAGGCCCTCGCAGCAGGAGAATCGCCTTCTCGTGCGAATCATCAGACCTTCTGGGCAGAAGTGCCTAGGACGTTCTCCCTAAAAGTCTCACTTTTTGCGTGAAATCTTTCACTTTCGCACTCAATGCCCCCAAAAAACCGAAAACTCACGGAAAAGCCGAACGACCTGCCTCAGCTGTTCGGACGATCGGAAGAAGGACTTAAGAACGGACTTCTCGCCCCGCCGCATAAGGGCATCGGACAGGGCTGCGAGAGGATCGTGCAGGCGGCACGCTTGACGAGCCCCTGCAGGAAAGGCAGAGTATTGGACATGATTCCATGCTCAAGTTCTGTACGAAGATCCGTCCAAATGCTCGAACGCCTTCGAAATCTCGTCCTCGAGGCCCTGCCTGAAGAGGGCCGCATCGAAAACCCGATGCCCTGTCTGGCCCTCACCCGCTTCAACGGGCCGCAGCAAAGCCGCCAGTGTTTCTACCATCCAATGATGACGCTAGGGCTCGGCGGCGAGAAGGAAAGCCTCATCGGCGGACGCCCCGTCGTCTACGGCGCGGGAGAGGCGGTCGTCGTGGCGCTCGACCTTCCCGGCGCCTATCAGATCCGGAACGCTTCGCCCGAGCAACCCTTCCTGTCGCTCTCCATTCGTCTTGACCGTGCGATCATCACGGAGCTCCTCACCGAGGCGCCCGAACTCAGGCCCGCCCCGAACGGCCGCGACGCACAGGAGAGCGTGAGTGTGGAGCACCTGCCCGACGAAATTCTCAATGCGCTCGTGCGCTACCTTGAGGCCATGCACAGCCCGCGCCGTGCGGCGGTTCTCGGGCCCATGATCCTCAAGGAGATCCACTATCTGCTTCTCGAAGGCCCTCAGGGCCGGGTTCTGGCCGACGTCTGCTCGGAGGCCGCGCCGGGATCCCGCATCCTCACGGCCGTTCGCTGGCTTCGCGAGCACTTTGACGAGCCGCTCGACATCGCGACGATTTCGGAGCGCACCGCCATGGCGCCGTCGACCTTCCACCGCCAGTTCAGGGCCGTCACCTCGCTCTCGCCCGTGCAGTACCAGAAGCGCCTGCGCCTTCACGAGGCCCAGCGCCTTATGCTCGTCGAGTCCCTCGGCGTCGAGGCCGCGGCAAGACGCGTGGGCTACGAAAGCTGCTCACAGTTCTCCCGCGAATACAAGCGCCTCTTCGGAGACGCGCCCGCCAGGGACATCAGGGAGAAGTCGGTCGCCGCCTCCGACGCAGGGAAATGCGCCTCCATAATGGAGGCCTGAGGCACGCCTCTCAGGATTGAGAGGATCGGGCAGGAACTTGAGACATCTCGACATCGTCCCGAGGGCGCGTTTTTTCTACCATGACTGCAACGACGGAGCTCAGGCTCCGCCGGCCTCATGGAGAAACATCATGCAAAAGCGCCGTCTTCTCGCCTCCGCCGCCCTTGCCATCACCGCCCTCGGCTGCGGCGCCGCATCGCCGTCGTTTACTTCACGAAGACGGGCAACACGAAAAGTCTCGCCGAGGCGGTCCGACACATGACGGGCGCGGCGCTCTTTCGCGTCGAGACCGTCGAGCCCTATCCGGAAAGCTATGGTTCCGCCACCGAGATCGTGAAGGACGAGCTCCAGCGCGGCGTCATCCGTCCGATCAGGCCGCTCGCCTTCAATCCCGACGACTACGACGTAGTCGTGCTCGCCACGCCCACGTGGTGGCACCACGCGGCGATGCCGCTGCAGACCTGGATCAGGTCCGTCGACCTCAGCGCCAAGAAGATCCTCACCGCCAACACCCACGGGGGCGGCGGCCTCATGCACACCCGCGAGGCCTTCGAGGCGCTGCTCGCAGGCCGCAGGCTCGGCACGCACCTCACGGTCTACGGGGCCGTGCGCCCGCAGGACGCAAAGGTCCGGAAAACGGCTGTCTCTGACGCCCGAAACACAATCACGGACAGGAATCCGACATGGAGAGGATTGAACCTTCCAACAGTGTGAAGATGCCTGCCATGAACTTCGGCGTCTACTGGATCACCGATCCCACGGAATGCGAAGCCGCAGTCCTCAGTGCCTGGCGCGGCATCGACACCGCCGCCTCCTACCTCAACGAGAGGGCCGTCGGCCGCGCCGTCGCTCGCTCGGGCATCCCGTGCTCCGAACTCTTCATCTCCACGAAGCTCTGGGTGCAGGACACTTCAGAAGCGGGCGCCGAGCGCGCCATCAGGCGCTCGCTCGAGCTGCTCAGAACGGACACGATCGACTTGTACCTGATCCATCAGCCTTATGGCGACATTTATGGCGCATGGCGCACGATGGAGCGGTTTTATGAAGCGGGCGACCTGAGGGCGATCGGCGTGAGCAACTTCCAGCCCGACCGCATCACGGACTTTGCGCTCCACCAGCGCATTCGCCCGACGGTCAATCAGATTGAAGTGAATCCGTTCTGCCAGCAGCGGGAGGCCGACGCCGTCAACCGCGCGCTCGGCGTCATGCCCTCGGCATGGGCGCCCTTTGCCGAAGGCAGGGACGGCCTCTTAGAGAATCCCGTGCTCAGGGAGATCGCCGCAGACCGCGGCGCCACGGTCGCGCAGGTGGCGCTTGCGTGGCTTGCCGAACGCGGCATCATCTCGATCTCGAAGACCGTCTCGCCCGCACGCATGGCGGAGAACCTCGCCGCCTCAAACGTGAAGCTCACGCCCGAGGACATGGCGAAAATCGCGACGCTCGACACGGGCACGAGCCGCTTTTTCTCTCATCGAGACCCGAAGATCGTCGAGTGGCTCTGCACTCGAAGGCTGCCTTCTGAGCCATGAGGCGGGGATTCTCACGGCAGGATCTCAACTGAACGAAACTTCAGTTTCGTTCGCTCAATCCTCAGGTGAGCTCGTCCTCGACCGTCTCGCGCATGACGTAGAGACGGTCGTTCTCCCTGATCTTTTCAGGCACCCTGAAGGTGACGTCGTCGCCCTTGACGGCCTCCGCAGCCTCGGCGTCGTCGACGCGCAGCCCCTCGGGCCTCACGAAGACGGCGCCCGTCGTCGGCCCGCAGACGAGCAGTTCGTCGCCCGGGCGGATCGTCTCACCGTGGACCGTGAAGCGGCCGACGCCCGCCTTTGCGTAGTAGCCCGTGCACTTGCCGCAGTAGAGCTTCTTCTTCGTCGCGCGCGAGCCGTAGCGGTCGGTGCGCTCGAGCATCGTCGCGCCCTGGTACCAGCCGTCCCAGAACCCGCGGTTGAAGACCGTCGAGAGACGTTCGTCCCAGGACTTCGAGACCTCCTCGCTCCAGCGTCCCTCAAGGATTGCATCGAGCGCCTCGCCGTAGCACTCGACCGCAGTGCGCACGTATTCGGGACCGCGGGCGCGGCCCTCGATCTTGAAGACGGTGACGCCCGCCTTCACCATCAGGTCCAGAAAGGCGATGGTCTTCAGATCCTTCGGGGACATGAAGTAGCCGTTGTCGAGCGCAATCTCCGTGCCGCGCTCGCGGTCGACGGCGATGTAGTCGCGCCTGCAGCTCTGCAGGCACTCGCCCCTGTTGGCGCTCTTGCCTCTCGTGTGCAGGCTCAGCCAGCACTTTCCGCTCACGGCCATGCAGAGCGCGCCATGGCAGAACATCTCAATGCGCACGGACTTGCCCGAGGGGCCCGTGATGCCCTCGCAGTCGATCGCGGCGCGGATGTCCGCCACCTGCCGCAGCGTCAGCTCGCGCGCGAGCACGACGACGTCGGCAAACTGCGCGTAAAAGCGCAGAGCCTCGACGTTCGCGATGTTGAGCTGCGTAGAGAGGTGCACCTCGACGCCGAGCTCCCTGCAGCACTGCATGACCGCAACGTCGGATGCGATGACGGCCGAGACGCCCGCGGCCTTCGCGGCCGAGACGATTTCGCGCATGGCGGCAAGGTCACCGTCGTAGATGACGGTGTTGACGGTGAGGTAGCTTTTGACGCCATGCTCGCGGCAGAGGGCCGCGATCTCATTCAGGTCGTCGATCGTGAAGCCGCCCGCCGAGTGCGCTCGCATGTTGAGCGCACCGATCCCGAAGTAGACGCTGTCGGCGCCCGCCTGCAGGGCGGCCGCCAGGCTTTCGCGCGAGCCCGCGGGGGCCATGATTTCGAAGTCGGATCTCTGCATGTTGTCTGCCTCGTCGGATGGGAGCTGAAAAACGGTGAAGCGTCGATTCTAGCGGACGCGGCGACCGCACTCGTGCCGCAGAGCCCGCCGTTCCTGCAAAAACTGTTACCTCGACTGAGGAAATCCTAAGTTTCACCCATGTGAATCCTAATTTTCATGGGATACACTGACAATACACAGAAAGAGGACGCCGCGCCGCGCAGCAGAGCGCCGCCCTGCGTCCGCCCCCGACAACGCATGCCATGAGGAACAAGTCATGAAGAAGACCACGCTTGCCGCTCTCCTTTCCGCTGCCGCGATTACCGTCGCCGGCGCCGCCTGGGCCGTTGAAGCCCAGCCCGCCCAGCCTGCTCCCGCTCCCGCCCCCGCCGCCGAAGCGGCCGCCGAGCAGCCCGCCCCGATGGTAGGCATGTCCGACGCCGTCGCCGTCGCCGAAAAGGAATACAAGGCCAAGACCTACCGCGCCAACCTGCGCAACAGCGGCCAGTACGGCCTCGTCTGGGACGTGCACATGGTGAAGGAAGACGAAACGCACGTGCGCGCCTACGTCGATGCGAAGACCGGCAAGGTCGTCGCCGCCGACGTCAAGGGCATTCAGGAACGCCGCCCTGGCCGCGGCATGGGTCCCGGCCCGCGTCCGCAGTGCCCCGTGACGGGCGGCGCCCCGGGCACGAACCCCGACTGTCCGATGGCCGGCGGCTTCCGCCACCCGGGCTTCCACGGCTACCATCACTGGTAACCTCTGCCCAAGCGGCCTGAACCGCCGCTGATATACTCACGCGGGAGGGCCTTCCTCAGGGGAAAGTCCTCCCGTTTTCCGTTTCCGAAACGCACTCAGGGGCGCTTCGCGCGTCCGTCCGCCATCATGCACATCCTTCTTGTCGAAGACGATCCGTTCATTGCCAAGGCCGTCTGCGCGGCGCTCGAAAGCGAGGCGCACGCCGTCACGTGGACCCCGACGGGCCGCGAGGGGCTCGCCGTCATCGCAACCGGCACGCCCGACGCCGTGCTCCTCGATCTGGGACTCCCCGGCATGGACGGCATCGACGTCCTCAAGAGCATCCGCGCCATGACGAAGCCCCTCTGCGACACGCCCGTCATCATCGTGACGGCGAGGGAGGCGCTTGAAAGCCGCCTTGAGGGACTCGATGCAGGGGCGGACGACTACATCCTCAAGCCCTTCCACATGTCGGAGCTCATCGCGCGCCTTCGCGCCGTGGTGCGCCGCCGCTCGCCGCTCGCACCCGACGTGCTGCGCGCAGGCTCCCTCTCGCTCAACACCGTCACCCACGCCTGCAGCGTCGGAAGCGAATCCGTCACGCTCAGCAAGCGCGAGTACGCGCTGCTTGCGGCCCTCATGACGCGACCGGGCGCCATCCTCTCGAGGCGCGCCCTCGAAGAGAAGCTCTATGCGCCGGGCGACGAGCCCGAGAGCAATGCAGTCGAATACCTGATCCACTCGCTTCGCAAGAAGATCGGCGCTTCGGCCATTGAAAACATCCGCGGCCTGGGCTGGCGCGTGCCCGCCGACAAGAACGCCGCACAATAATCCACCGACGGACGTCCCGATGAGCCGCCTGAGCATCCTCCGCACTCTCTGCGCACACTGGCGCACCTCGATCCTCATGCGAACCGTGGCGGTCGCCGCCACGGCGACGGTTGCGCTCACCCTGGTGACCGCCGCCGTCGTCTTTCAGGGCGCCGAAAAGGACGCCCTCGTCGAGCAGGACGCCCGGCTCTCCGACATTGCTGTCGCCATGGCCCGAGGCGAACTCGGAACCGTGCTTCCGCGCGCGCTCACGATGCCGCAGGCCCAGTTCGAGGCCAGACTTGAATCCGACGAGCCCCTGCCCCGCCCGCGCCGCATGCACCGCCACATGATGGCCCACTGCCCGACGGCCGCTTCCGACGATCCGAACGCGCCCCGTCTTATTCCCGCGGGCTCCCCCGTCTACGTGCGCATGCTCAACGACCAGGGACGCGCCAAACGCGCGGTCTTCGACGAACCCGTCGAGGGCGGCCTTACGACCCGCACCATCAAGGGCGAGACCTACCGCATGGCCGTGCTCTTCCTTCCCGGGGGCCGCTACACGGCCGTGGCCGATCCCGTCTCGACGCGCGAGGTCTACGCCCGCAGCGCCGCCATGACGGCCGTGCTCCCGATTCTGATTCTTCTGCCGGTCCTCGTCATCGTGATCGGCCTCACGCTCTGGCGCATGCTCGCGCCGATCCGAAGCGCCGCCCGAGCCGCGGCCGAGCGTCCCGCCACCGACCTCACGCCCCTGCCTTCCGAGGGCGTTCCCGCCGAGGTGAAGCCCTTCGTCGAGGCCGTCAACAGCCTGCTCGGACGCGTGAGTGAAGCGCGCACGCGCGAGCTCCGCTTCACAGCCGATGCTGCGCACGAGCTCCGCTCGCCGCTCACGTCGCTCACGATCGAGGCCGAACACCTCGGCCGCCTCGACCTGCCCGCCGAAGCGCGTCCCGTCGTGGCTCGTCTTGAGTCCGGACTCGAGCGGGCCGTCAAGCAGGTCTCGCAGCTCCTGCAGTTTGCACGCGCGCAGGCGGGCGAGGCTCCTGAAATCCTCAGGCGCGACACGCGTCCCTGGTACCTCTCGGAACTTCTGGGCGAGATTCTCGAGCCCCTGATGAACTGCGCCGCCGACAAGGACCTGCAGTTCGACGTCGAGGGCCTTGACGACGGCGCCGAAGCGCCCGTCGAAGGCGTGAGCCGGGCAGCCCTGCTGGCGATTCTGCGAAACCTTCTTGAAAACGCCTTCCACTACACGCCCGCGGGCGGATCCGTGACGCTTCGCGTCTCGCGCACGCCCGAGCGCCTCGTGATGAGCGTGGCCGACACGGGCCCCGGCATTGCGCCCGAGGAGCGTTCGCGCGTCTTCGATCCCTTCTACCGCGTCACGGGTTCCGGGCTTCCGGGCACGGGCCTCGGCCTTGCGATCGTGAAGACCTACGCCGACATGACGGGCGCCGAGGTGACGCTCGCCGACACGGTGCCGGGCGGCACGCCTCCCGGCCTGACGGCGACGGTCAGCTGTCCTCTGCCGCCCGTCGGTTGATCTCGCGCCTCAGACGGGCGGTCGTGCGGACCGTGTCGACCGTGAAGACGACGACGGCCGTCCAGATCAGCACGAAGCCCGTCATCATCTCGACCGAAAAAGGCTCCCCGAACGCAAAGCGCCCGAGTAGAAAGACGATGGTCGGGCTCACGTACTGGATGATACCCACCGTCGAATAGGGGATGCGGCGCACGCCGGACGCAAAGAGAAGAAGCGGAATCGTCGTGATCGGTCCCGCCAGCAGAAGCAGGGTCTTCACGTCCCAGCCTTCCGTCGCAAAGAGAAGCTCGCCTCTCTCAAGCAGCCAGAACATGTAGCCGAGCGCAAACGGCGCGAGGATCACGTTCTCAAGCGCCATGCCCTCAAGACTTCCCAGAGGCGCGAGCTTTCGGATGAGGCCGTAGAGCGCAAAGCTCGCGGCCAGAACTAGACCGAGGAACGGTGCCGTCCCCGTCGAGATCGTGATGTAGAGGACGCCCGCAGCCGCCAGAGCCACGGCTCCAAGCTGGGCCTTCGAGAGGCGCTCGCCCAGAAAGAGCGCCCCCAGAGCCACCGACATCAGCGGGTTGATGAAGTAGCCCAGCGAGGCCTCGATCGTCTGCCCGCTCACGATCGAATAAACGTAGGTTCCCCAGTTGAGGCCGATGAGAAGCGCGGAGCCCGTGAAGATCGCAAGCGTCCTGGGTTCCTTCACGAGCCCTCTGATCCACTCTCCACGGCGAAGCGCCATCAGGATCGCCGCAGTCACGACGAGCGACCAGACGATTCGGTGCGCAAGAATTTCAAGGGCGCTCACGTCCTGAAGCGCATGGAAATAAAGAGGAAAGAGGCCCCAGAGAAGATAGGCCGCGAGGGTGAAGAGAACGCCGATTCTGTCCATGTGACGCCGTGTTTTTTCTTGTTCGTTAGACCGGTTGTGCGCCAGCGGGCGCCCTTCCTAGTCTACCTTTTCGGCGCGTGCGCGGCCTCAGGCGGAATGACTAGTCCGGCTTTTCATCCTGCCTCATCTCTTCGAAATCCCACCCGCAAGAAGTATTCCAGCCGTACGATCAAAAACTTCGGGCGTCTGGATCTTCTTTTGGAAAACGATCCTAACGCTCTGGAGAAGTTGCGCCTTCAGGCGGAGCAACTCAATGCGGAACGGGAGACGGCCAAGCAGACAGCGGTTCAGCAACGTTTGACCGAAGCGCCCCGTCAGATGGAGATCAAGGACGATACGAATGCCGACAACATACGGTGATGATCGGCGCCATCCTGTACCGTCAAATCTGGAACAAGCTGAATCTGACCCGAAAATTGCAGGATTTCCAACAAGCAGGCAAAACGCGTCATGACCTGGCGGAGGCGATTTTCTACATGACCGTCGCCCGCAGTCTCATGCCCGACTCCGGATTGGCGCAGTGGAACAAGCACAACACCTTTCTTTACAGTGGAGCCCGCCTTCAGCTCCGCCATCACCTCCGCGCCCTCAACGAGCTGCTGCCTCATAAGCAGGAGCTTCTGGCCTACCTGAATCGCCAGATGGAGAAGCATTTTGACCGCACCGTGAACACGGCACCCTGTGTCGTGACGACCTGCAGGTTCGATGCACGGGACGCCGACACGCTGCGCACGTTCGACTCCGACAGGAACAACAAGGACAATCAGGTTCAGGTGACCATGACCATCCTGATCGATCAAACCGGCATTCCCATCGATTACGATCTGTTTCACGGGGAAGCGAGTGAGCCCGAATCCCTGAGCCTGTTCCTGGATCAGATGACGACGAAGTACGGGATCGGGCAGGTTTTCGTGATGGCCGATCGTGATCCCAACAGCGATACCAGTCTTCAGCAGATTCTCGATCTCGGACCGGAATTCGTCATCAATGTCCAACGAGCGGAAGGAAATCCGAAGGCTGACGAGAATCGAATCGATGCAGGCAGCCTCTTCGACAGGCACGGAGAGATGCGCCACCGCCTCCGGCAGACTGAGGAATGGTTCCGCATATCGAAATCGCTTTTGGAAGCGCATTCAGACTTTCACCGGAAGGAATCCCGCATTGAGGCGCACTGTCTGATCAGCTGTCTGGCGCTCATGCTTCACAGACTTCTGGAGAAAACCGTCAGGGATGCCGGCGAAAACATGACGTCGAAACAGATGGCGGAGGCTCTGGCTTCGGCAGAACTCATGGAGGTCCTGCTGCCTGACGGGCAGACCTTCTACGCCAAGGCGAGAGCCTGCGGGGACTTTGAAAGAATCTGCCGGGCCGTCGGCTTGGGAGTGCTGCCGAGACTGGCAAAGTCGGCTGACCTAAACAACCTCGCCACTGAAGTGGGAGGGT
>NZ_KQ968481.1:0-1401 GCF_001578585.1 Sutterella sp. KLE1602 | reverse complement strand
ACCTATAATATAATACAGGTACACCATTGGAGCAGATTATGGGACGTCCTCTCACTGGAAAAAAGCATGTTGGAATTCGTCGTGACACCCGCCCGAATGGCGATGTTTACGTGTATGAACGCGTTACCGGATATGACGCCAAGACGCAGAAAACCAAGACGATCTCTACCCGACTTCTTGGAAAAATTCTGGCCGGAACGACGGAAATGATCCCGACTCGCCCCAAAAAATCGCGTTCTGAGGTTGTAGAGCCTCCGGTTGAAGCTGTGCGCACGCATGTCGGACTGCAGAAAATTCTCGAATGGGCCGGAAAGGAATCGGGCATCGATGAGGATCTGAAGACATGCTTCGAGATTGGGGATGCTCAGAAATTGAGTTCAATCGCCCGATATTGGGTTGCCACTGATGGTGATACGCTGCCTCGCATGGAGACGTGGCAGATGATGAATCCGTTGCCTTACGAGTACCCCATCACGCAGGATGTGTACGGCAAGCTTTTTGCGTCTGTCGGACGTAATGAGTCAGGCCTGCAAGCCTATTTTCGAAGCCGTGCTCAAAGAGTTTCCTCGTCGGGCTTGAATTTGGCTCTGGACACAACGACCTTTTCTACATATTCGAAGAATCAAATCGAAGCGCGTCAGGGATTCAACAAGGATGGCGACGGACTGGATACGATCAAGCTTCTGGTCCTGTATTCAGTTGAGAATCGAGAACCGGTAGCTTTCAGCAAGCAGCCGGGAAACATTCCGGACAAGATCTCGCTGGCAAATTCTCTACGGCAGCTTGAGGTGCTGGGCCTCTCTGCACCGGTTATCGTGGCTGACAACGGCTTTTACTGTCAGGCCAACATGACTTACCTCGCGCGGGAGCACGTGAAGTTCCTGATGCTCGCCAACAGCACCGACAAATGGGTTCGTGAAGAAATTGATGCTGTTCGCGAAGAGATTGGCGCTTTCGAAAATTCCTGTCCGTTTGATGTCGGTGTCAATGCCGTCATGCGTCGTCGCCAGCACGATTTCAGCATCGTTCGTCAGCGCACGCGCGGCAACTACGAAGCAGGACAGACTGAAACATTCACCCGGCGATTGTATGTTCATGTTTGTTACAAGCCGGAAGCAGCTCCGATTCAAGAAAGACGTCTTAAGGAGAGCCTTTTTTCAATCAAGAAAGATTTGGAAGATGGTGTTGAAGAATTCCGACCTGCCGCCCAGAAGCTGATCGACAACTTCCTCATCGTGAAGCGCACAAGCAAAGGCGTCAAGGTTTCCTTCAAGAATGAAAAGATCGAAGAAGCCAAGCGATACTGGGGGTACTTTGTCCTCGTGAGCAACGAAATTCGCGATCCCTTTGAAGCTCTGAAAGCATACCGCTCCCGCGAAAAGATTGAAGAGTTGTTCGCGA
>NZ_KQ968480.1:0-3272 GCF_001578585.1 Sutterella sp. KLE1602 | reverse complement strand
TGCCGTGATGAGATGGCAGTGGATGTTGACAGACGGGTTGTGATTGCATTCATTGATTCATTGAAGTTCTCAAGAACCGACATAATCAGAGAAATCAGCGTATACGTTATAGGTTGCTTGTGACTTTGAGGGCAAAAGGCCTCAGGGTTATAGGATCAAGCGACTAAGTGTATGTGGTGGATGCCTTGGCGATCACAGGCGATGAAGGACGTGACAGCCTGCGAAAAGCTGTGGGGAGCTGGCAAATAAGCTTTGATCCACAGATGTCCGAATGAGGGAACTCACCTGCTTTGCAGGTATCCCATCCTGAATATATAGGGATGGGAGGCGAACGAAGCGAACTGAAACATCTAAGTAGCTTCAGGAAAAGAAATCAACCGAGATTCCGAAAGTAGCGGCGAGCGAAATCGGATCAGCCCAGCACTCGATAGCAGCCAACTTACGGGAACGGTCTGGAAAGTCCGGCCATAGAGGGTGATAGCCCCTTACTGGAAAAGGCAGCTGTGGTACTAAGTGTGCGATAAGTAGAGCGGGACACGTGACATCCTGCTCGAAGATGGGGGGACCATCCTCCAAGGCTAAATACTCGTGATCGACCGATAGCGTACCAGTACTGTGAAGGAAAGGTTAAAAGAACCCCGGGAGGGGAGTGAAATAGATCCTGAAACCGCATACATACAAACAGTAGGAGCCTCGTTAAGGGGTGACTGCGTACCTTTTGCATAATGGGTCAGCGACTTACGTTTAATGGCGAGCTTAACCGTATAGGGGAGGCGCAGCGAAAGCGAGTTCGAACAGAGCGTTCAGTCGTTAGGCGTAGACCCGAAACCAGATGATCTATCCATGGCCAGGTTGAAGGTGTGGTAACACACACTGGAGGACCGAACCGACTAGTGTTGCAAAATTAGCGGATGAGCTGTGGATAGGGGTGAAAGGCTAAACAAATCTGGAGATAGCTGGTTCTCCCCGAAAACTATTGAGGTAGTGCCTCGTGTATGACTCCAGGGGGTAGAGCACTGTTATGGCTAGGGGGACATGGCGTCTTACCAAACCATGGCAAACTCCGAATACTTGGAAGTTTGAGCACGGGAGACAGAGCACCGGGTGCTAACGTCCGGACTCAAGAGGGAAACAACCCAGACCGCCGGCTAAGGTCCCTAATATTGACTAAGTGGAAAACGAAGTGGAAAGGCTAAGACAGTCAGGAAGTTGGCTTAGAAGCAGCCATCCTTCAAAGAAAGCGTAATAGCTCACTGATCGAGTCTTTCTGCGCGGAAGATGTAACGGGGCTAAGTCAATAACCGAAGCCGCGGATTCACACTTATGTGTGAGTGGTAGGGGAGCGTTCTGTAAGCCTGCGAAGGTGACTCGTAAGGGTTGCTGGAGGTATCAGAAGTGCGAATGCTGACATGAGTAACGTTAAAGCGGGTGAAAAGCCCGCTCGCCGTAAGCCCAAGGTTTCCTGCTCTACGTTCATCGGAGCAGGGTGAGTCGGCCCCTAAGGTGAGGCTGAGAAGCGTAACTGATGGGAACAAGGTTAATATTCCTTGACCACCGCTGAATGCGAAGGGGGGACGGAGTATTGAAGATCATCCGGGTGTTGGATATCCCGGTTTGCGAGCGTAGGAGGCTGACAGGCAAATCCGTCAGCGAATCTCCGAGGCAAAGCATCGAGCTCTCTTTTGAGCGAAGTGATTGGATGTGCTTCCAGGAAAAGCCTCTAAGCTCCAGTTCAGCGGGACCGTACCGCAAACCGACACTGGTGGGCGAGCTGAATATGCTCAGGCGCTTGAGAGAACTCAGGAGAAGGAACTCGGCAAATTGACACCGTAACTTCGGGATAAGGTGTGCCTTTGTAGCGTGGAGGGAGAAACACCCCGAGCGCGAAGAGGTCTCAGATAATCGGTGGCTGCGACTGTTTATTAAAAACACAGCACTCTGCAAAGACGAAAGTCGACGTATAGGGTGTGATGCCTGCCCGGTGCTGGAAGATTAATTGATGGGGTGCAAGCTCCTGATCGAAGTCCCAGTAAACGGCGGCCGTAACTATAACGGTCCTAAGGTAGCGAAATTCCTTGTCGGGCAAGTTCCGACCTGCACGAATGGCATAACGATGGCCACACTGTCTCCTCCTGAGACTCAGTGAAGTTGAAGTGTTTGTGATGATGCAATCTCCCCGCGGCTAGACGGAAAGACCCCATGAACCTTTACTGTAGCTTTGCATTGGACTTTGAACCGATCTGTGTAGGATAGGCGGGAGCCTGTGAAACCACAACGCCAGTTGTGGCGGAGGCGTCCTTGAAATACCGCCCTGATTTGTTTGAGGTTCTAACCTGGGACAGTCATCCTGTCCGGGGACCGTGCATGGTAGGCAGTTTGACTGGGGCGGTCTCCTCCTAAAGGGTAACGGAGGAGTGCGAAGGTACGCTAGGTACGGTCGGAAATCGTGCTGATAGTGCAATGGCAAAAGCGTGCTTGACTGCGAGACCCACAAGTCGAGCAGATACGAAAGTAGGTCATAGTGATCCGGTGGCTCTGTATGGAAGGGCCATCGCTCAACGGATAAAAGGTACTCTGGGGATAACAGGCTGATACCGCCCAAGAGTTCATATCGACGGCGGTGTTTGGCACCTCGATGTCGGCTCATCTCATCCTGGGGCTGTAGCCGGTCCCAAGGGTATGGCTGTTCGCCATTTAAAGAGGTACGTGAGCTGGGTTTAAAACGTCGTGAGACAGTTTTGTCCCTATCTGCCGTGGGCGCTGGAAGATTGACGGGGGCTGCTCCTAGTACGAGAGGACCGGAGTGGACTCACCTCTGGTGTACCGGTTGTCACGCCAGTGGCATCGCCGGGTAGCTATGTGGGGAAGAGATAACCGCTGAAAGCATCTAAGCGGGAAACTTGCCTGAAGATAAGTCTTCCTGGAGGCTAGACCTCCCTAAAGAGTCGTTCGAGACCAGGACGTTGATAGGATGGGTGTGTAAGTGCTGTGAGGCACTCAGCTAACCATTACTAATTGCTCGTGAAGCTTGATCCTATAACCGTGAAGCTTTTTTGACTGAATGTCGTCAAGAGAATTTCTGAGTCAATGAATCACAGCTCAGCTTTGTTTCTGACCAAGTAAAGAATTCGCTGCTCGCGCAGCAAAGCCTTTGCCTGATGACCATAGAGAGGTGGTCCCACTCCTTCCCATTCCGAACAGGACAGTGAAACACCTTATCGCCGATGATAGTTGGTTGTATTTCCAGTGAAAGTAGGACATCGTCAGGCTCA
>NZ_KQ968479.1:0-14617 GCF_001578585.1 Sutterella sp. KLE1602 | reverse complement strand
AAAGGCAGGGAAGCCCCGTCCAATTAATAATTGGTCGGGGAGGATTCACACGGCAGGCTCCGGCATCAATCGTCGGCGACGAGCTTCTTGAGCATGTCGATCATCTGCTCGCACTCATCGCCCGACAGGCATTTCGCGAAGTCGGCCACTCTGGCGGTATGCGCGGGAAGCTCGGCCGTGATGAGCGCCCTGCCCTCGTCGGTGAGTTCGATGAGCCAGCAACGGGCGTCGGCCTTCGACTGGACCTTGGCGATGAGGGGGTTCTCGGCCTGCAGCATGCGGGTCACCATGACGGAGGTGGTCGGAGCGGAGACGCCGATGCGCTTGGCCAGCTCAACGACAGGCACGGGGCCGTCCGCATCGAAGAGCGTCATCAGAAGCGCGAACTTCCCTTCGGAAAGCTCCCGCTCCCGGAGGCCCGAATAGACCGATTCGCGCACCACGTCGGCAGCTCGGATCAGGTAAAGCATCAGTTCGACGCCCGCAATGTCCTCTTCGCTCATCGCGGCGCCCCTGTGCACCCTGCGCAGGTTCTCGCGAGTCGGCATGAGTCGCTTGGTCATGTAGTCAAATCCTCGTATCGTGACGGCGGACGCCATTTGTTAGCCAGCAATTTATAGGCTGTCTGCACCCGCAATGAAGAGGAATTTTACGATGGCTCGGCTCGGAAGCCGTCTCCTGAAACGATTTGCAAAAAGGGACCGCTCAAAATGCGCACGCAGTCCCACAAGGCTCTATACTTGAGAATCATTCTCACACAATTCGATCCGAAAGCCCATGACGTCAGAACTTCTCAACGCGCTCGCCCAGACCACCCTTGCGACGGGCTTCACCTTTCTCTGCACGGCAGCGGGGGCCGCGGCCGTCTTCTTCATGAAGCCGGGGAACGGGCGAGGTCGCGGCGCGGAGCTCGCCGAAACGCTCTCGCTCGGCTTTGCCGCGGGCATCATGATTGCGGCGTCAGTCTGGAGCCTGATCATTCCCGCGCAGGAGATGGCGCAGGCACAGGGCGGCACGCCATGGCTTGCGGCGGGTTCGGGCGTGGCGGCGGGCGCGCTCTTCCTGAAACTCCTCGACACGGCGCTTCCGCACCTGCACCCGGGCGCCGCCCGGCCCGAGGGGCCGAAGACCTCGATGCACCGAGCGATGCTGCTCTTCATTGCGATCACGCTGCACAACGTGCCTGAAGGCGGTTCGTTGGGCCTCGTCGCGGGCTCCGCCGCCCTCTCGGGCGAGCCCGCCGAGCTCTCCTCTGCACTCGCGCTTGCGCTCGGCATCGGCATCCAGAACATTCCCGAAGGCGCCGCCGTCTCGCTTCCGCTTGCAGGACAAGGCATGAGCAGAATGCGCGCCTTTCTCTTCGGCGCCTTCTCGGGAATCGTCGAGCCAGTCTTCGGCCTTCTCGTCGTGCTGGTACTCCAGACCGTGATGCCAGCCATGCCCTTCATGCTGGCCTTTGCAGCAGGCGCCATGCTCTACGTGGTGGTGGAGGAACTCATTCCCGCCGCGCATCTCTCTAAGCATTCCGATGCGGGCACGCTCGCCGTGATCACGGGCTTCATCCTGATGATGACGCTCGACACGGCGCTCGGCTGAGTCCTTCGCCTTTTCAGCCCGCTTGCCCCCACCCATGCTTCGCATGGGTGGGGAATGCACGGAGATCAGTTCAAACAAAAGACGGGCTGCAACGCATGCGTCCGCAATCCATCCTGCCTTCAGGTCCGCACTTGCCGCCGTCAGGCCCGAGCGACATCAAGCGCCCGTGCGGCGCCCGCCTTGAGGCGGTTCACGACACGGCGAAGACTGACGAGGGCGGCGTTTCTCTCGTGCCCGGAGAGTGTCGCAAGTTCGTCGACGAGTCTCAGCATCGGCACTGGCGGCGCGCGCAGTGCCTCGTCATGGGAGTAGACCGAGCCCTCGACATAGGCGAGCGGGATGATCTCGGAGAGCACCCTGCGGGAACGCTTTTCGAAGCGCTTCGGATCGTCCGAGCGGGCCGCAGCCTTGAGAGCCTCAGCAAGAAGATCGAGTCGCGCAAGGACCTCGGAGAGGTCGAGCGAGTCGCCCGCCTTTTCCTGCCACGCCTTCAGCTCGTCCCTGAGTTCGAGCACCTCGGCCGCCGCATCGACGGGCAGTCTTTCGTCAAAGAGCGCATGCGCGAGCACGCTCGCGAAGACGCGCACGTCTCGGGCGAGGTTTTCCGGGTCGAGCTTGTCGGGCGTGTCGGTCCTCGTGTGCCACCAGGCGCCGAAACCGCCCGTCCTGCCGCTGCCGAACATCTTGCCAAAGGCGTCCGCGGCGGCGCCCTCAAAGGGCGGCTGCTCGGAGACCTGAGAGAAGATCGAGGGCACGCCTGCGCCCCAGAAGCTTTGGTCGCAGCTGCGCGAAAAACGGCAGCCGCGCCAGTCCGTGACGCCGGCCGCCTCGCGCAGCGCCGTGCGCGCGAGGCCTCGCGTCGAGGCCATGGCGGGCGACTCGGTCATGACCGTTGCGCCGCGCCCGCCGAGGCAGTCCGAATTGACGTTGAGAAGACAGTGCCTTTCGAGCTCCTCGAAGTGCGCGTCGCACCAGGCGGTCGAGCCTGCGTAGCGTCCGTGGGAGTGCCCCGACCAGAGGACGAAGCGCACGCTTCGGCGCATGTCGGAGGCGAGCGGCGCGAGGATGCGCGCGAGCTCGACGGCGCAGGCGTTGCCCGAGGCGTTGTCAAGGGCGCCGAGCCCCCAGCTGTCGACGTGTTCCGTCACCATTACGAAGTCCTCGTCCGCGCCGCGGATCTCGGCCGTGATGACGGGAATTTCCGTCCAGCGGCTTTCGACGCGGGTCGAAAGCCTTGCGGGCAGCGTGCCGCCCGCCTCGGAGAGGCGGGCCCTGAGGCGAGAGCCGTCCCCAAAGGAGAGGCTTGCGACGGGAATGCCGACATAGTCGTGCAGGGTTTCGGGCGTGGGCGAGCCCCAGACGCGCGAGACGATCATGTTGTGGATCTCCTCGCCCGTGATGAAGACGACGCCTGCGGCGCCCCTGTCCTCAAGGGCGCGCACGACGGGCTCCATTGCCAGACCGTCCGTGAGAACGATCCTGCCGGAGACCTCTTCGGCGGATGCCGACCCGGTTCGGTCGACCGGGACGTAGACAAGATCCGCCTCGAGGCCATCTGCGGAAGGCGTCATGGGGTGAGTGAGTACTTCATAAGCAATGCCGCCCGCTTCGAAGGCTGCGCCTTCGGGCGTGCTGACGTAGCCTGGAAGCGCCTCGCGCGTCACGCGGCAACCCGCGTCCGTGAAGAGCTTTTCCAGAACGTCGAAGGAACGGACTTCCGCCTCGTTTGAAAGACGTTCGCCCGTGCAGATCGCGCGAACGCTATCCATGAGCCGCACTGCATCCACGGCGGCAAGAATGTCTTCGTAAGCCATAAGGTCAGTCCCAATGCTTCTTCGGCAGGTCGATCCTGCGGAAGGCCTCGAGATAGCGGACCATCCAGTCGGTAACGCCGTCCATCATGGCGACGCCCCATTCGCGCGTGGCGAACTTGGATTCAAGACCGCCGAGACCGCCCGTGTTGACGGTGTCGCGGATTTCGCGAATCACCTTGACGGGCGCGCCCTCAAAGAGAACCGTGTTGATGTGGAGCTGCTTGAAGTCCGCGGAAGGCGGCGTGACGACGTTGTCGACGAGCCATTCGGACTTGACGAGCTCGGGCGCGAAGGCCATGACGGCCGCAGCCTCCTGAGCGTCGCCGTGGCCCGTGGGCCAGTCCGGATTGAGCTTAGGCGCAATGCCCCACCAGTTGACGAGCGTCACCTGGGAGCCCCTGCGATACATCTCGAGCGCGGCCTTTTCGATCGCGGGATCGTTGCCTCCGTGGCCGTTGATGACCGCGAAACGCCTTGCGCCGTGCCTGTAGAGAGATTCGAAGACGGCACCCATCACCTTGATCATCGTTTCAAGGCCAAGGTCGATCGTGCCGGGGAAGTTGATGTGATGCGTCGCGACGCCAAACGGAATGACGGGCGCGATGAGGAGCTTTTCCATGCGACCGTCGAGACGGCGGCAGAGCTCCTGCGGGATGAGCCAGTCGGTGCCGAGCGGGCCTACGGAGCCGTGCTGTTCGGTCGAACCGACGGGAATGACGACGAGAGTTTCAGGATCGGCAAGAACCTTTTCGGCCTCCTGCCAGTTGAGATGTGCAAGCTGCATGATGTTTATCCTTTATCAGAAGGCGCGCCACCGGCCCTCCCCTGCGGGAAAGCCGGCTCGGCGCACCGTAATTCTCAGTCGCTTGAGCTTGAATTACGCCTTGACGGGCTTGTCCAGATCGTCGAAGTGGCGGCGGATGGTTTCAGCCGACACGGGCTTCGTGAAGAGGCTCACGCCGATGAGGATCATCATGGTGACGAGCCAGGCGACGATGAGCGGATTGAAGCCCATGGAGAGCGACTTGAACTCGGTGAGAAGCAGGAAGTAGAACGCTTCGCCGATGATCACGGACGCGAAGACGCCCGTGGTCGTCGTGCGCTTCCAATACATGCCGCAGATGATGGGCGCGGCCCAGATGCCCAGCCCCCCGAACGCAAAGAGAATGATCGTGAAGATCGAACCCGGCTTCAAAATGCCGATGCCGATCGCGATGATGCCGAGCACCACGGTCACGACGCGGGACATCTTGAGCGTGTCCTCGTCGGTCGCATCACGCTTGAGGATTCGCTGGTAGAGGTCGCGCGAAACGGCGGACGTGGAGGTGAGGAGCAGCGAGCTGATCGTCGACATGCCGGCCGAGAAGATGCCGGCGACCATCAATGCGGAGACGATGGACGGCAGGCCTTCCTGGAGAATGAGCGGCACGATGAAGTCGCTTTCCTTGCCCGGGATGCCGGGGAAGCTGGCCGCGCCCGTCACGCCGCACCACTCGATGAAGCTTGCGGAGAACCACATGCCGAGCGTGCCGAGGAGGACGGCCTTGAACATCGTACCGTAGTTCTTCATCGTGAAGAACTTCGTGAAGAGGTGCGGCTGACCGATGCAGAAGAAGGACCACATGACGATCATGGACGCATAGTTCTGCCAGGGATAGGAGTTGTTGTGGCCAGGGAACTTCAGGTAGTTCGGGTCCACGGACGCAAGCTTGGCGTTGATGGTCTCGAGGCCGCCGCCGAGCTTGAGCGAGACGAAGAAGGTCGTCACGGCCGTGACCACCATCAGCACGCCCTGAATGACGTCGGTCATCATGACCGAGCGGATGCCGCCCGCCATGCAGTAGAGGATGACGGTGACGCCCATCACGACGATGCCGACCCACTGCGGAGCGCCCGTGTAGGTCGTGAAGATCACGCCCGCACCGATCGTCTGCGCGCCCATCATGGGCACGAGGAAGATGAGCATCAGGATGGCGAGCAGGCCGCGGATGGCGGTCGACTCGTAACGGTCGGCAAGATAGTCGGCCATCGTGAGCATCTTGTAGCGATGGCCGAGCTTGATGAGCCTGCGGCCGACGAGAAGCGCGGGGATGACCATCGAGAAGGCGATGCCCGGCACCGAGACGCTCATGCCGGCGTAGCCGACGTGGTAGATCGAGCCCGGAACGCCCATGAAGGTCGACATCGAGTACTGCGTCGAGAAGTACGCAAGACCCGAGAGCACGGCGCCAGCCGAGCCCGACATCGTGAAGAAGTCCTGCAGATTTCGGTTTTGGCGGTTGCCCCACCAGCCGATAAGGCCGAGAACGACAAGGTAGCTGATCGTGACGATCAGAAAGGGAACGGTGGATGTTTCAACTTGATACGGCATGATGCTAGTCCTCGTATTCCTGGTATTCGGGACGCTTCATGCAGCTGCGCCACCAGAGAGCAATCGTTCCTATCACCAGCAGCCCGTAGGCCAGCCAGCAGTAGATGAATCGCGGCACGCCGAAGAGCCACGGCGTGTACTCCAGGTCGTAGAACCATGGAAAGGGCATCATGATGAAAAAGAATTCCAAGAGGAAAATGACCGTCCATTTCCTCTCAAAAGCGTTGTCAAATGCGTTCATCTGAGGGGATCTCCTTCGATTTATACGCCTCTCGGCATTGCGGGGTCGCATTGCACATTATGCCCGCACCTTTTCATTGCCGTGCTGTCAAGGCGACTTTTGCACGTTGGGACTTTCCCTTTGTCTGCCGAACTGAATTGCCGTTCAGGCATTCCGAAGGCTTGACGGCGGGGCCGGCGGCCGCCTTCCGAAAGAGGCGGGCACGGTATCGACCCTCATCGGCGCAGGATCCATGCGAATGTGCGCGGAGAGACTGGTGCAGGCGTCGCCCGGGATGACCTGTCATTCCCGCCGCCTGAACACCAGGTCGGGCAACAAAATCAAAGTATCTGCATCGCTGTCCTTTTTGCGCCAATAGACCATGACGCGTACCGAGGCTTCACTCATGACATATCCTCCAGCCAGAATCGAGGCGATGTCCTCGCGCGCTTTTTTCGAAAACCGCGCCACCGATGCCTCGCCGCCGCCTTCAGTCCGGCAAAAGAGCTCGAAATCGCGCGGAATCAGTTTTTGACCGCTGTGAAGCTTCTCGATCAGCCTCTGTCGAGAAATGAAGTAGTCCAAAAACAGGCCGTCGTGTCCCAACGACATCTGCAGCACTTCAGCGGGCGGCCAGAGACGAGTCTCGTCAGAACACTCGACGAACGCAAGGCCGGCAAGCTGGGCATGCGGCAGAAACGCCCCCGGTCCATGATGAATCCGCAGGCGTGTTTTAGCCCTCGTGATGCCGACAAACACCTCTCTCAGATACGGCTCCTCTTCCATGCCTCGAACAGCCGTCAATCTCGAGTGCGGCAAAAACCTCATGGGCGCCTTTCATCAGCCCGTGCTCGCGGTCTGCGCCCCGAGCTGCCTCGAGACTCTGCCCGAAGCGGAAATGTCCTGCGGCTGGGCCAAAGTCATCAAGTATGCGGCGCTCAGGGCCGACGGCCTTCTCCCGACGCTCGAAGGCCCCGTCACCGAAGAGGTGCTGGCGGACATCATTTCGACCTGCGTCGAGATCAAGCGCGACATCGTCTCGGAGGACGAGTTCGAGGGCGGCGTGCGCTCCTCAACCTCGGACACACCGTCGGGCACGCGGTCGAACCCGTGACGGACTACGGCGTCACCCACGGACGCGCGGTCGGCATCGGCATGGCCGTCATCTTCCGCGGCTGCGTGCGCGCCGGGCTCTGCGACCCGCAGGCCCTGCCCGTCCTCGAGCACCTGCTCGAAAAGTTCGGGCTCACTGGCCTGTGTCCATACGATGCAGAGGCGCTTCTCGAGGCGGCCCGATCGGACAAGAAATCGGCGGGGAGCGCCATCACGCTTATCCTGCCCGAGGCCTTCGGGCGGTGCCGCACGGAAAGAACCTTCTTTGAAAAGCTTCGCGACCTCATCCAACTCGGACTCAATCCCTGATCATGATCGCCACCATCCAGAAGGGCTTCCTTTCGGGCAAAATCCCCGCCATCTCATCCAAGTCCTATGCACACCGCCTGCTGATCGCCGCCGCGCTGGCCGATCGTCCGACGACGGTGCGCTGCGCAACCGTTTCCGAAGACATTCTTACCGCCTCCCGGGTCCTCAAGGCCATGGGCGCCAGCGTCGAGCGCACGGATGACGGATTCATCGTCGAGCCCGTCTCGACGCAGCCCGCGTACTGCGGCGAATCAGGGACGATCGAGCGATTCATTCTGCCCGTTGCCTGCGCGCTCGGGCTCGACGCGAGCATCACCGGGCACGGAAGGCTGCCCGAGCGGCCTCTCAGCCCGCTCTACGAGGAACTCCGCGACCACGGCATCGAACTCTCGCCGCAGGGCGTATTTCCGCTCAAAACCAAAGGACGCCTCCCGGCGGGCGACTACGCCATCGCGGCCGACGTTTCGTCGCAGTTCATCGGCGGCCTGCTCTTCGCGCTGTCGGTCGTGCCGGGCACGAGCACGCTGACGCTCACGGGGCGGATCGAGTCCGCGCCCTACATCGACATGACGCTCGACGTACTCGCGCTCTTCGGCGCGAGAATCACGCGAAGCGAAGACGGGCGCAGGTTCACCGTCGAGGGGCTCGAGCGGCTGAGAAGCCCCGGCGCCGCCGAAGTCGAAGGCGACTGGTCGAACAGCGCCTTCTGGCTCTGCGCGGGCGCTCTGGGCAGGGGCGTCACGCTGACGGGGCTTCGTGCAGACTCCCGCCAGGGGGACCGGGCGGTCGTGAAGCTTCTTGAGGCCTTCGGCGCGGAGGTTTCCATGACGGAAGACGCCGTGACGGTGCGCCCCGGCGCGCTTCGCGGCATGACAGTCAACGCGCCCCAGATCCCCGACCTCGTCCCGGTTCTCTCGGTCGTGGCGGCCTTCGCCGAGGGCGAGACCCGCTTCATCAACGCGGGACGCCTGCGCATCAAGGAGAGCGACCGTCTAGCGACGACCCGGCAGCTTCTGGAGGACCTCGGCGCGGACGTCGAGGAAATTCCCGACGGACTCATCGTGCGCGGACGCACGGCGCTTCGGGGAGGCGCATGCGACGGCACGAGAGACCACCGCATCGTGATGTCCGCAGCCGTCGCGGGTGGCTCGCACCTGCACACCCGTCGTCATCAGGGGCGCACAGGCCGTTCGCAAATCGTATCCCGACTTTTTCGACGACTTTGCCCGCCTCGGCGGACTGGTCTTTCAGGAGGACTGATCATGCCCTATTTCGGCAGGAACATCCGGACGGCCGTCTTCGGCCAGAGCCATGCGGCCGCCATCGGCGTGACGATCGACGGGCTGCCTGCGGGCGAAGCCGTCGATGCGGTCGAGCTCGAGGCCTTCATGGCCAGAAGGGCGCCAGAGCAGAACCGCATGACGACGCAGCGAAGGGAAGCCGACAGGCCCGAGCGGGAACCGATTTTCCGCGCCCTTGCCCACCGCATCATCACAAGCCGACGGTTGAGGACGCAGTTCAGCAGATCATCGGAGAAAAGTCGTGAAACTTCTGATCATCAACGGCCCCAACATCAATTTTCTGGGCATTCGCGAACCGGCCATCTACGGCAGCACAACCTACAAGGACCTGTGCGGAATACTCGAGACCTGGTGCGCCGATGCCGGCGCCTCATGCGAGCTTTTCCAGTCCAACCATGAGGGCGCCATCGTCGACCGCATCCAGCAGGCGTGGTTCGACGGCGTCGACGGCATCGTGATGAACCCCGCCGCCTACACGCACACGAGCGTCGCAATTCTCGACGCCCTCAAGGCGACCGCAATTCCGACGGTGGAGGTGCACATCTCCGACGTCTCCACCCGCGAGGCCTTCAGACACCACTCCTACGTGTCGCTCGCTGCGAAGCACACGATCATCGGCCACGGCATCGACGGCTACCGGGAGGGCATCGAATGGCTTGCAAGAGAACCTAAAAGCAGAGAAATACACACTAACTCATTTCCCTGCCTTTAAGGGTTAGCCTTGACTTCGGATCTCGCCATATTTTCCTTCAGCATCTGAAGCACCAGTCGATCCCTCGTCGTGCTTTCGGTAGACCAACGGGACTTGGCACGCTTGTTCCGGACGGTGACGGTCTCGACGCAATCGAACCAACCCAGGAACTGGCGCAGGCTCATTTTCTTGAGCCAGGCCGCGGCGCCGGCCATTCTGTCGCGCTCTACCTTACCGCACTCCTCGTCTCGGGAGAGTTGTTCCGCTTCCTTCCGTCTTCCTTGATTCCGGCTTCTTCCTTGATTCCGGCTACATCGGTTGCGCCAAGCGCACTGAAATTCAGGCGATTCCTTTCAAGGATGTGTCCTGGTACATCGCAGCCAAGCCGAGTGCATGGAAGAAGGAATTATCAATCAGTGAGAATTTCGGAGGCGAACTTGGTCAAGCGCTCGTCGAATGCGTGAACGTAAGACGGCATTTGGAGCATGCGAAAGCATCGGTGCGATGCTCGATTGAGTGGAGCTTCCTCTGGCTGAAGAGGATTTATGGCTATGCCAAGGTTCGTTATCGCGGATTGGCGAAAAATCACAGTCGAGCGCAAACGTTGTTTGCACTATACAACTGCTACCGCTTGCGCAAATGGTGTGCTCCGCCAAAGCTGCCTTGCTGATCAACCCTGAGACTCTGGTTCGCGCTTCGTCTCGAGCGCCATAGGGGCGAGCTGACTCTTGAAGATGGAACTTGCCTAATTTGCAGGCAAATATCGAGTTATTTCATCAACATTCGGAAAAATCGAACGCCTAACGTTCATGGGAACTTTCGACGCTTTTCAGCGTCTGGTCTGGAGTCCTCAATTTAAACAAAACTACTTCCCCCATCGCTCAAAGATGGGGGTTTTGAAGAGCTTCCCTAGGGCTTCAGGGACACTCCTCTAGGATTTTGGATATGGGTTCGTGGTGGTTCCGAGTCCAGCAACCCTACCCATGACCAAACAATTCGTCAGCATGGCGCCGCCAAGACGATCACGTCCGAAGATTCCGCCCACAACCTCACCTTGCCGCGCCCCTCAAGACATAAGGACACAGCCAACCAGTCCGAGATTTTGGAGGCGAGACAGCTAAAACCGGCTCTTGCCAGATTGGCCCCCCAACGAAAAGACTCCCCCTTCCTGTCACAACAGTCCGCCCTTCTCCAATCCGCGAGGTTGATGGGATCCTCACCAAAAGCGGGACCAAGACCTACATCGCGTTTTCTCCCAACCATTAGCGATTCCAGTCCTACGATAGGACGCGGACGCTCTTGCGACTCGTCGAAAGCATCGTTCTCTTACGTTGCCCCATGTGTCTTGAAATAGGGCTTGACAGGCGGAAATGCCAGAACTCCGCACCCAAGCGCACGCATGTGAACGCTATCGCATGATTTGATACTGAGACCTAATAGAATGCAATCCCAAGGAGGAGTTCTTTTGCGCCGAGACTTGACAAAGTTCCGACCATTAGCATAGCTAATAGTAATAGTTAGGAAAACTGTTGGTTTTTGTAGCTTTTCCCTTCGAAAAATAAGATTTCCTTGACTTCGAGCGGTTCACCTCTCTTGCCGCACGGAAAAGGAGAAAGCTATGCCTGAAAAAATTCACAATCTTCCGATCACTGGCATCGCCAGTTTTGCCAAGTATCCGATTTGCACGGATCTGGACGCTCTGGACGACGCCGACGTTTGCGTGATGGGTATTCCGTATGACATGGGCGCCCCCTATCTTTCTGGCGCCAAGTTCGGTCCTCGTCGCATTCGTGAAGTTTCCTGCCACTATGGCCGCGGCGACGCGGGCTTCTGGGATCCCGAACGTCTGGAACAGTATCTTGCTGCTCCGGTCAAGATCGTTGACGGCGGTGACGTTGACATGGACCCGATGGAATACCGCAATACGTTCGACAACGTTGAAGAAGCCGTCCGCAAGATCATCTCGAAGGGCGCCCTGCCCGTCATGATGGGTGGCGACCACTCGGTGACCATCCCGATCGCCCGCGCTCTCGACATGTACGAGGACCTTTGCATTGTTCAGTTTGACGCGCATCTCGACTTCGGCATGCGCATCAATACGAACGGTAGCCCTATGCGCATGGTTTCCCAGATGCCGCACTTCACCAAGATGTGCCAGATCGGCATGCGCGGCCTCGGTTCCAATACCCGAGAAGACTTCCAGGCGGCCTATGACTATGGCTCCGTCGTGATCCCGGCCCGCAAGGCTCTTGAAATGGGTGCTCAGGAAGTGCTCAAGATGATCCCGAAGGCCAAGAACTACTACGTCACGATCGACATTGACGGCTATGACATGAACACCGCCCCTGGTGTTGGTTCTCCGTCGCCCGGCGGTCTCAACTATGTCTTCGAAACCGACGTTCTCGAAGGCATCGCCAAGATGGGCAACGTCGTCGGCTTCGACCTGGTTGAAGTCGCGCCCCAGTATGACCCGACTGGCATCACCCCGCGTCTCGGCGCCATGACGATGCTCGCCTTCATGGGCTTCATCATGAAGGAACGCGAAATGAAGGGGCTGCTGAAGCACCAGCAAGCCTAATAGGCATTACCCCGCCTTACCGGCCGGCTGAGACTCTTTGACCCCCGCCTCAGCCGGCTTTTTCTCATCTCCGAATCGTTCGACTAAGGAGACCCCTCATGTTCTGGTTGGAACTTTTAGTTGTCCTGGCCGCATTGGCGCTTGGCGCTCGATTGGGCGGCATCTTCCTCGGTATCGCCGGCGGTCTCGGCCTTGCCTTCCTCGTCTTTGTTTTTGGTCTTGCTCCCTCCGCTCCGCCGATTGACGTGATGCTCATCATCACGGCTGTGATCGTCGCAGCCAGCGTCCTTCAGGTCGCAGGTGGCATGGATTACTTGGTGTCCGTCGCGGAAAAGATCCTGCGTTCGAACCCGAAGTACATCACGTTCCTGGCGCCGATGGTGTGCTATCTCTTCACGTTCATGGCTGGTACGGGCAACATTGCCTTTGCCCTTCTCCCTGTGATCGCCGAAGTGGCTCGCGAAACGGGCGTTCGTCCTGAAAGGCCGATGAGTATTTCCGTCGTGGCTTCTCAGCAGGCCATTACGGCTAGTCCGGTTTCCGCCGCCATGGCTGCTCTGGTTGCTCTTCTCAGCCCGCTCGGCGTCGGCATGGGTCAGATCATGCTGGTCTGCGTCCCCGCCACGCTCATCGGCTGCTTCCTCGGCGCGCTTTCCGTCTGCAAGCGTGGCGTTGAGCTCGACAAGGATCCTGTGTACCAGCGTCGTCTGGCTGCCGGCGTCATCAAGGCGAGCGAGTCTCGTGAAAAGGTTGCCTTTGTGCCGAAGAAGGGTGCCAAGCTTTCCGTCGCGATCTTCGTGCTCGGTGCTGTTCTGATCGTGCTCTTCGGTACGATCCCCTCCCTGCGCCCGACCTTCATGGTCGAAGGCAAGCTTGTGACGCTCTCCATGACGCATATCATCGAGATCATCATGCTTGTGGTTGCCGGCGTCGTCTCGCTCCTTTGCAAGCCCAATATTGACGAAGTGGCCAAGAGCTCGGTGTTCCAGGCTGGTATGACGGGTGTGATTTGCATCTTCGGTCTCGCATGGATGGGTGACACGCTCATCACGGCCTATTTGCCCGACATCAAGGCCATGACGCAGGCATTCGTGCAGGATCATCCTTGGACCTTTGCAGTCGGTCTGATGTGCGTCGCTTCGGTGGTGCTCTCTCAGGCTGCTACGACGCGACTGCTGTATCCGCTTGCCATTGCCCTCGGTCTTTCCCCGATCGCTCTGGTAGCCTCCTGGCCCGCTACTGGCTGCCTCTATATCATCCCGACTTATGCTACGATCGTTGCTGGCTGTGCATTTGACTCCACGGGCACGACTCACATCGGCAAGTACGTCATCAACCACAGTTATCTGATCCCCGGTCTGATCACGACTTGTTCGAGCGTTGCAATCGGTTTTGCCATTGCTCAGGTTGTCCTTTAATAGAGGTCTGATCCTTTGAAAACAGAGGGCCTTCGGAAACGAAGGCCCTCTGTTCTTTCATCTGGTTCAGAGATCGTTCAAAAACAGTTCTTCCGCAGTCCACGGCATTGTGGAGCGAATAAGCGGGAGGACATCTTCTTTTATGCACTGATGGCAAGCCGATCCGACCATTTCCATGAGGCTGAGCGGCGTGCTTTTCTTTCTTGCTAGCAACAGCTCGCGCGGCGGGCACGGGTGCGGAGCTTGAAGAATTTTGCAAGAGGCGATGAAGTCACGGGCACCTAATAAAGCCAGCGGCTGAGTCAGAGACCAGCCAAACCCTGCATTGACTAGAGAGAAGACGGTTAAATTGTCGTCGACCGCAAAGGTAGTGGGAAGATCAAGATGCGCCTGAGCGAGAACCATCTCCGTCTGTAGCCCTGAAGCGGTATTGCTTGTATAACGGATCAAAGGGATGCCGCAATACTGAAGATCCTCCCATTGCCACGACTGTCGACGTTTGGCGACGGCTTCTGGAAGAAGAATGACATGGGGTTCTAGGAAAAGAGTGCGTTGATCTAGACGATCGGAGGAACGGAATTGGCCAGTGGCTATGATCACGTCTAGTTCGTCCAGAAGAAGTTTCTGGTACAGAATGTCAGAGGTACCGCAATGCACCGTTATGCGGCAATTCTGATCCAACAAGGTCTTGAAAAAGCGGGGACCGATGGTTCTGAGCAGAGACTCGACACACCCGATTCGGATGAAAGGACGCAGGAAGTTGCTACTCTGGAGATTGTGTAGGACATCCTTGATGTCCGTCTGCCGCTTGGACAATTCGGTATACAACACTCCGGCTTCTTTTGTCGGCGTCAAGGGGCGTGTCGTCCGGTCGAACAAATCCAGACCGATCTGTACTTCCAATTGGGCGATGGTTTGACTGACGGCAGACTGAGTGACGCCGAGTTCGTGGGCAGCCTTTGAAAAACTTCTATGGCGGAAGACAACTAAGAAAAATGTCGTGGCGTTTGAAAAGAAGGGGTCGGTAGTCATAATGCTGTTCTCAAGGGCGGGCCGGCACCAATGTCGTGTCTCCTGAGCATTGATGATCCGATCTATGGTAGCCAAGAGCTTGCGGCAAAGCCAGATTTTTGAAGCTCCCCTGTTTAAAGACAGAGGATTCACTTTGACCATCAGACAGCTCTTTCGGGGGGCAAAGCCGCCTGA